>JBAZOX010000111.1:0-8231 GCA_041648535.1 Desulfobacteria bacterium
ATAAAATCCCCTGTTCTTTGGGCCAACAAGATTCTCTTTAGGCACCTTAACGTCCTCAAAGAATATCTCATTGAATGAGTGGACTCCTGCCATGTTTATGATAGGGCGTACAGTTATACCCGGAGTCTTCATGTCCACTATAAACTCACTCAACGCCTTGTGTTTCGGGGCATTCAGGTCTGTCCTCACCAGAAGCCAGATATAATCAACCCTGTGGCCGCCAGTGGTCCAGACCTTTTGACCGTTTATTACATAAAAATCGCCCTGTTCCACTGCAGTAGTCTTTACCGATACCAGGTCTGATCCGGCATTAGGTTCACTCAAACCGATGGCTATGGATATGTCTGCATTTATTATCTTTGGTAGATAGGTTTTCTTCTGTTCATCATTGCCAAAATGGATTATCGCCGGACCAACCTGCCTATCAGCTAGGAAGTGGAAGCCGATAGGTGCCTGATAGGTCAGCATCTCCTCCATAACTATGGCACGGTCTATATAGCTTCGGTCATGACCTCCGTATTCTTTAGGCCAGGTCATTCCTATCCAGCCTTTCCCGGACATGTCTTTGGAAAATTTCTGCGAATGGCTTTCGACCCAACCATTGCTCTTGACCTGAAATTCTCCGTCTGTTACCTTTGTCTCAAGAAAGTCCCGAACTTCCTGTCTGAGACTTTCCTGCTCTTTTGTAAAACTAAAATCCATTTTATACCTCCCTCTGTCCTGAGTCGTATTTAATAGGTAAAATTAATGTAACTATTCAGGTAGGCACAAAGGCACAAAGCACCAAAGGCACAAATTTTTCTAGCCTATTAGCCTATAGGCTACAGGCTATTAGCCTGTTCTTTGTGCCTGAGTAGTTACAAATTAATCACAATTGGATAATCCCGTGTTTCTTCCATGGTTTCTCATCTACCTTGTCTTTCAGCAAGTTAAGTGCATTTATCAGCACAGCCCTGGTTGACTCAGGTTCTATGACATCATCGATGTATCCCCTCTCGGCTGCCATATATGGGTTAACCCAGACATCCCTGTATTCCTTTATCCGTTTCTCTTCCACTTCCTTGGGGTTGTCTGCCCCGGCAATCTCCTTAGCAAAGAGGATGCTTGCCGCCGTCTCCGGCCCGACAAGGGTTATTTCCGCCGTGGGCCAGGCAAAAACAAAATCAGCCCCCAGAGGCACATTGCACATGCATAGTTGTGCCCCGGCATAGGAATGCCTGACGACAAGGGTTACTTTGGGCACTGAAGCCTCGGTAACGGCATGGAGCATCTTCGACCCGTGTTTTATTATACCCCGCTTCTCCTCGTTCTGCCCAATCATCACCGCTGGCGAATCCTGTATATGGATTATGGGGATATTATAGGCATCACAGATCCTCACAAAACGGGCATGTTTATTTGCAGCGCCGACATCTATCACGCCTCCCATAACCATAGAGTTATTGGCCAGGATACCGACGGGCTGGCCGTTCAGCCGCGCAAAGCACGTTATCATATTTTTTGCAAACCTGGCTTTGTATTCCAGAAAGTACCCGTTATCAACAATCTCCCGAATTATCCTGTACATATCAAAGGGGACCCTGGAATCCTCCGGAAGGATGTCCATGATACCTTTATTGAGGCGACCCGGGTCATCCTCTGTCTTTACAATCGGCGGTTTCTCCCGATTGTTCGAAGGGAGCAGATTCAAAAGCTCCTTGGCTATCCCAATCGCTTCCCTGTCATCCTTCGCAACAAAATCGCATAGCCCTGTTATCTCACTGTGAAGTTTCGCTCCGCCCAACTCCTCCTCTGTCTTGTTTTCTCCCAGCATGGTTTTTACAAAGGCAGGGCCGCCCATGTACATGCGACTGATACCGTCCACCATAATGATAAAATCGCTTAACGCGGGACCATATGCAGCTCCTCCGCCACAACTGCCCAGTAAAAGGGTGATCTGAGGAATTACACCTGAGTATAGTGTATGCCTTCTAAACAACTGAGCATATATCTCGCTGGAGTCCTGTCCTTCCTGTAACCTTGCTCCCCCTGAGTCGATTATCTGGATAAAAGGGGAACCGCATTTTGCCGCTGCGTCAATGACTTTACATATCTTCTTACCATGCATCTCCCCAAATGTTCCTGCCATAACGGTAAAGTCCTCGGCTGCAACGAAGGCATTATTTCCATTTATCTTTCCACTTCCGGTAACTACTGCGTCAGCAGGGAGTTCCTTACCTTCCATGCCAAAAAGGGTACACCTGTGCTTTACCAGTGCATCAACCTCCATGAATGTGCCGGCATCGAACAGAAAATCAATCCTCTCTCTGGCGGTCATTTTCCTGCGCTCATGCTGCTTCTCTATGCTCTTTGAGCCTCCCATCTGAAAGATTCTGCCCTTGCGCTCCCTTAAATCCAAAAGCTTTTTTACATTAGAATTCATCTATACATATCCCCCCTTTATGTTTTTCTTGTGTAATCGTAACTACTTAGGCACAAAGTGGCAAAGGCACAGAGGCACAAAGCGGAGCAGGGTCGTTTCGTTGTTTTTTCATACTTTGTGCCTTTGGTGCTTTGTGCCTTTGTGCCTACCTGAGTAGTTACGAAATCTTATATATTTCAGTAACTAAAGTCATTGATTTTTGCCAGACTTGCAGATCTACTATACGTTTTCATTTTCCTTTGTGCCCCTGTGCCTTTGCCCCTCTGTGCCTACCTGAATAGTTACATCTTATATAAGAAGCTGTTTAGTCGGTCATTTTTTTAATTGCTTCGATCATCGAAGTATGGATAACGCATGATATTTTTCCTTCAAAAGAGGTTACCTCTAAGGAACCAAAAAGAAAGGAGAGTTTCTATAAAGACTCAAGGTAGCTTACCAGAGACACCAAGTATTTTCAAGGAATATTTTGAAAAAAGATATTGACAAATCAAATAACTTTTATTTATTATGATATTATAAAAAACCGACTGGTTGGTATAATTATCAAAGACACACATCTATTATGAAAACAGAGAAGGGAAAGCTAACAAGAAAAAGTATCGTAAAAAAGTCTCTACGGCTTTTTTCAGAAAAGGGATACTACAATACATCTATGGTAGATATCGTTCAGGCAACAGGTTTAACAAAAGGTGGGATTTATGGCCAATTTAAGAGTAAGGAAGAAATTTGGCATGCAGTTTATGACGAAGCTGTCAATATCTGGAGAAGTAAGGTGTTTAAAGGAACCAGGGATATCTCGAACCCAATTGATCGGATAGAGAGACTCATAGAAAACATTCTGAAGAACTACATTGGGGCAAAGGTTTTCAAAAAAGGGGCTTTTTTTGTGCCCATGCTTTTCGAGTTTTCTGGGCATTCTGTAAACATGACAGATGATATATCGAGAGGATTCGAAGGGTTCTCAAACCTGCTGTACCGCTGGTTGAAAGAAGCGGCAGATGCAGGATTGTTGAAGAAAGGGTTGAACCTCGAGGAAATTGCAAACTTTATTTTCATCTCCCTTAACGGGGCCACTAGCTTATTTGTGGCGACAAAAAATCCCAATATCTGGCAGCATACAATCAGGCAGCTAGAATTCTATATCAATCAGTTAAAAAGAGGATAGTTACTCTCCCGTATGAACTTTTTAAGACAAAGAGAAGTTTAGAGTTTTCGAGAAGTTGATTTCTTAAGAGGAGGTGAAGAAAAAGAGACTTATTGATAAAAAGAACCAGTCACAATACGTACTCATAAGAAAGGAGAACATCATGAAAAGAAGGTGTGTTTTTTTAAGAATGATTATGTTTGTTTCAGTCATGATTTTTTTGGGAAGCATACCCTCTTATGCTGAAGAGGCGAGGGGGGTAACAGATGGAACAATAAAGATAGGCACTATATCGGACATGACCGGTCCCGCTGCGGATGTTTACCATGCCCTAATCCCAGGAATGCGAACATACATACAATTTATAAATGACCAGGGAGGGATACATGGCAGAAAAATCAAAGTTATCACAGAGGATGATAGGTATTCTAGCCCTTTAGCATTGGCCGCTTTCAAAAAACTCATCTATAACGATAAAGTATTTGCATTTTCAGGAGCAGCATCCGCAGTTGGGCCGACTCGTGCTATCATTCCCTTCATTGAGAAGGAAAAGATACCTTCGATTACCATGACGAACGACGTAGCATGCTTTACTCCGGCTAGAAAGTATATTTTCACTGCTCTCCCATTTTATGAAGACCAGATAAAAGTGTTATTCGACTATCTGTGGAATGACCTTAAAGTAGACCGTCCTAAAATAATGCTTGTCTACATGGAATCCCCATCAAGTATACCGGTTTTACATCTGGTCAGGAATTTGGTAAAAAAGTATAATGCTTCACTCAGTGAAGTAATCATACCCGTAGCTGGTCTTGACATGACATCACAGGTACTCCTATTAAAGAGTGCTAAACCGGATTATGTCATTATTCATGGTTATCTAGCCAATACGGCAGCTGTTTTAAGGGATGCGAAAAAATTTGGCTTTAATAGTCAGATTATAGCTATGCAATATGCAGTTGTCGGAAAGCTGATAGAAATGACTCGAAGTGCGGCCAATGGCCTGATGGGAATCAATGGATTGGGATCTCCTATCGACAACACTCTTGGAATGGTTCAACTAAGGAAGATTGACAAAAAATACAACCCCGGTTCGGAATATCGAGATGAAAACTATGTACAGGGTTGGTTAATTTCAATGATACTCTGTGAGGGTTTAAAGAATGCAGGGAGAAATCTGAATAGCGAAACCCTGGTAAAAGGATGGGAAAAGATAAAAAACTTTGATACACATGGTATATGTGGAGTTATAAATCTTGGCCCAGATAACCACAAAGTAGTTAACAACAGCAGGATATACAAGGCTGATGTGGATAATCTCAGGTTTGTCCCAATTACAGACTGGAGAGGGGCAAAAGAGTGACATTTCTGTAGAGAAATTTGAAAACCGGTAACTCATCTCCCAGTGAAATCATGGAAGGTGTATCCACAGCGCTTATATCGGTATCTTTTACTGACTATCCTATATATATGGGGAATGCCGGTTTTTTGAAGATTTAAGTCTTTGCAGGATTGCTTCAGAGAGCGAAGCAGTGAGAAGCAGAAATCTTAAGAATGGAGGTATGTTATGAGGAAGCATAGTCTTTTGATAACGGCAGCAATAGTGTTTTCACTTTTGGTTCTTTTTATGAGTGCCCCCTCTTACGGTGGAGAAGTCAGGGGTGTGACTGACAAGGCCATAACCATTGGTGTAATAATGCCTATGACAGGCCCAATTGCTCCGCTTGAGGGGGCATTGGCTCTAACCGGAGGTGCTAGAAATTTCTTTAGATATATAAACGAAAAGGGTGGGATTAATGGGAGAAAGATAGATCCGATTATTCATGATTGTCGTTTCGCCATACCCGGGGCTGTAGCCGGCTTTAAAAAGCTTATCTATAGAGATAATGCATTTGCTATCTTTTTACCCGGAACAGGGCAGACCCTTGCTCTAACTCCCCAGATACTGAAGGAGAAGGTCCCGACTATTACCGCAAGCCTGTCAGAGACTGTGATTACTCCTGTTGAAAAGAAGCGATACATATTCATTCCCTGTGCCAGTTATCAGGATCAGATTACGATATTGATAGACTATATAATCAAGGATCTCAAGGCTAAAGACCCAAGGATAGCCTTTGTTACCCTGGAGATTGAGTACGGCAAGGTAGGCCTGGCTGCTGCCAAGGAAAGACTGAAACACCATGGCCTTAATCTGGTAGATGTAGAGATAATGCCAGTGGGGGCCGTAGATGCCAGCACAACGATACTGAATATCAAGAGGGCAAAGGCCGATTATGTTATCGTTCATCTGGATATAACAACCTCTATTGCCTTCATCAGGGAGACGAAGAAGTATAAGATGGGTGCCAGGATGTTGGGAGATTACTATTCCTGTGATGAGGATATCGTTAAGGCAGCGGGTAGTGCTGCGAAAGATTACATTGGGTCGCATACCTTCAACTCCTGGTATGATGATACGCCAGCAATGGCAGAATTGAGGAACATAACTTTGAAATATGAACCAGGTGACCCCAAAACGAGGAATAGGTACTATATTCAGGGGTGGGTTATGTCTATGATCTTTGCTGAAGCCATGAAGCGAGCAGGCAAAGACTTGACTCCTGAGAACATGGTAGAAGCCATGGAAAGCTTAAAAGAATTTGATACCAATGGTCTATCAGCCCCTATCACTTACACTCCGACTAACCACAAGGCAGGAGAGTATTGCAGGCTTTTCAAGGCCGATGTAGAAAAGGGTAGAATGGTTCCTATAAGTGGGTGGGTAAAGGTTGCAAAGTAAAAGAATATCTTATCGGTGAAGTTATTGTAACTATTCAGGTAGGCACAGAGGCACAGAGCACCAAAGGCACAAATTTTTCTAGCCTATTAGCCTATAGGCTACAGGCTATTAGCCTGTTCTTTGTGCCTATGCCTGCCCTGTTAAATTTCCCAAAGGAAACCCTATTTAACAGGGTGAACCTTTGCCACTTTGTGCCTGAGTAGTTAGAAGTTATTTAACAAAGGAGGTCCAATGGTTAGCACTAAAGAGATTACCGAGATGTATCGTGAAAAAGTGACCGAGAATGCTACTTCCTCTGGCATCCCGGTGAAGGAGGTATATACTCCAGAGGATATTGCCCATATTGATTACGACAGGGATATTGGTCCTCCGGGACAATATCCATTTGCCCGTGGTCATCATCCTTTGATGTATCGGGGTAAATTATGGAATATCAGGAACATTACCGGCTTATCCACACCGAAGGCGTATAACCAGAGATTAAGATATCTGATAGCCCAGGGTATGACAGCCATAGAGTGTGAGTTAGACAGCCCTACATTCTATGGGCTTGAGCCGGATCAACCATCTGCCGATGGTCATCTTGGAGTATGTGGCACTTGTCTCCACTCCTTGAAAGACGTAGAGGAAATGGTTGAGGGTCTGCCCCTGGATGTACTCAGCTTTTCTTCAGCTCCTTCTACACCGGAACTTTCGCAAGCCTATATTTTGACTGCCATGAAGCATGGCTTTGACATAGGCAAACTGAGGGGCTTAGCCCTTATTCCACAGTTCTATTTATTCAACACCTGTATCCCGGATCAGGAATATATAACATTTGTTAACGGCCGCACCTCGACGATATTCCGATGGTCAAATGATTTCCTGGAATATATTTGCCGAAATCTATTCAAGTGGAACGGGTGGTATAGCAGTGGCTATGATTTACGTGAGGCATTTTGTGATGCTATTCAGGAGATTGCATATACGATTGCCATTCGTAATGAAACGCTCCGCGAGATGGTGAAAAGGGGGGTTGATATAAATGTTGCAGCCCAGAGGTTTATGCCAGTGTTGAACGTAAATCAAGATTTCTTTGAGGAAATAGCGAAGTTTAGAGCAGCGAGGAAGGTTTGGGCTGAGACATTAAAGAGGGACTTTGGAGTTACCGACCCAAACGCATTATGCCTTAGATTTCATGCCAATGTTGCGGGGTCAAGCTTTACACGTCAGCAACCCCTGGTCAATCTTATGAGGGGGAGTTTGAGTTGTCTGGCTGGTGTTCTTGGTGGTGCCCTGGGCATTCAGGTCCCATCATACGATGAGGCATGGGCAACCCCGTCAGAAGATGCAGCGACTCTTGCCGTCAGGACACAGCAGATTGTAAGGTATGAGTCTGGTGTACCCAGAGTAGTTGATCCAATGGCAGGTTCTTACTATGTGGAGTGGCTGACTGATGAAATGGCGCAAAGGATGGAAACAGAGATTGACAGGATTGAAAAGCTCGGTGGCTGGTTAGAGGCAATGCGGACCGGCTGGATTAAGAATGAACTGGAAAAAAGTCAGATATTACTGCAGGGGAAAATAGAAAGCGGAGAGAAGCCGGTTATCGGTGTCAATCGCTTCACCATTCCACCTGAAGAAGATTTCAAGCCAAAAAGGTATGCGCCTGATGTATCCAAAGAAGTCGAGCCGTATCTCGCTGAATATGTAGAATGGAGAGACAAAAAGAGGGACAAAGAAAAAGTGAAGAGGGCGTTGGAGAATTTACGCCATACCGCAGAGAAGACCGATGATAGTTTAGTTCCTCCTGTGTTTGAAGCTCTGGAAGCCGACGCTACTTTTGCTGAGATAAGGGGGGTGTTAAGAATGGTTGATGGATTGGAATACGATTGGGCTGGGGAGAG
>JBAZOX010000112.1:0-8222 GCA_041648535.1 Desulfobacteria bacterium
TATCCACCTGAGCAGTTACCTTTGTCATTGAATATATAAAGGCAAGTATCTCTGCAACTGCTCTGTATAGCTCAGGAGGTATCTCCTGATAGAGGTCAAGGGTTGAAAGCACTTCGACAAGTTGTTGATCTTCCTTTAGGGGAATACTGTGCTCTCTGGCTATCTGCAATATCTTTTCTGCTATAGCGCCGCTTCCTTTTGCTACAATCTTCGGCGCAGCATCCTTGTCAGGTTTATACCTTAAAGCCGCTGCTTTTTTACGACTTTCCATTATGTCTTTATACCCTGATGTTTATTATCTGTTCGAAGGATTCAAGTTTTTCCAATTGTTCTAAAGAACTACCTTTGTCCAGAAAATTGATTGCTTTGAGATTTAAGCCGCTTTCGTTGAATCTATCCTCAAGTACGTCCCTATGCGAACGGAGAATTGATTGAAATTCATCGTTTTCAATTCTGAAAGATACAAAAAATTCTTTGTTAAGCATTAAAACTATGATGGTAAGTTTGCCCAAGCCCTTTAGATCAAGATTGATTCTGCAGGAATACGGGGTGCGGCCTTCTGCATCTCTATCTCCCCCTTTAAAGGCTATTTCGCCATCTTTTAACTCCTTCCAGCCAAAGGGTAGAAATACTTGAAAAAAGTCTGTTGATTCAAGTTGTTCCTGGAACATACTCTGTATTTGAACCTTCAAATCCTTTGGCAAAAAATCAATATCAATATCAAAAGGCAATGCTTTAAGAATCTTTTCAACAACCGTAGAAAAATCCTTCGCTCCTCTGCCTTCTTTTAAAAAAGTTGCGGACAACTCCTGTAAAATTTTGTTTACAGCATTATCTTTATGGTAATACCGCTGTTCGCTAAGGGATTCATCTGCGTATCCCTTAAACTGAAGCACGAGCTCTGTATTTGCATTGTCTTTGCTCAATACCCTGAAAAAAGCGACAGAACCTTTTTGCAACGGAATTTTTGTCTTTGCCGTGATGAAGCTCCCTTTTATCTTCAGGGTTATCCCGCCAGTTGCAAGAATATCTATTATTTCCGCCTTCACAATCTCACCCAATTTAAGAGGGATGGATTTGCCAACAGGCGTTACAATGACAATTCTGCTATCAAGATTCGTAATCTTCATCATGGTTAAAAAAAGACCTTACCTGGATTCATTATCCCATTTGGATCAAGAAGGGTCTTGATTCGTTTCATTACCTCCAGACTCGGTCCATGTTCATGGGCCATGAATTTGCGCTTCCCTATCCCAACCCCATGTTCACCTGTGGCTGTACCTCCCAGATCAATGGCGCATCTGACTATGGCGTCATTGGCTTCCATCCCTCTTTCTGCCTGCTCTGCATCTTTAGTGTCCTTGATCAGACCCATGTGGAGGTTGCCGCTTCCTGCATGACCGAATATATAGCCCTTTATCCCTTTCGAAATTGCTTCATTCCGGGCAAAGTCAACCATCTTCGGATATTTTGAGAGAGGGACCGCTGTATCTATGATGATTATTTCCATGCCTTTATTGGCGTTCTTCATAGACTCAAATGTGTCATATCTGGCTTCCCACAGTCGCGCTCTCTCTTGTCTCCCGATTCCGGCTTCATAGAGGGAACATTTGTTAGAGATACATATCTCCTCTATGAGAGAGAGTTCCTCTTTGAGTCCTGCCTCGTTACTTCCGTGAAATTCCATAAAAAGAGTAGGCTTCTCCTCAAGGTTGGTATCCTTGTGAAGGTTAATCGCCTCTATGACATTTACATCAAGAAATTCAAGGGCAGCCGGGACGATTCCTGTGCACATTATCTGATATATAGATTGAGTTGCATCTTCAACAGAGTCGAAGTTTACCAGTACGGCAGTGAAATGCAAAGGCAGGGGGGCAAGACGCAAAGTTATCTGAGTGATTACCCCCAGCGTTCCCTCTGATCCTGTAAAAAGGCGGCAAAGATCATAGCCAGAAGAGCTCTTGACGGCATTGGAACCAACATTGATTATTTCACCTGTAGGGAGGACAACCTCCAGTCTCATAACATAATCCTTTGTAGCCCCGTACTTAAGGGTCTGGATACCGCTGGCGTTATTGGCAACCATCCCACCAATGGTAGCCGATGCTCCCGGATCAGGGGGGAAGAAGAGGCCCTTTTTTGAGAATTTTTTATTCAGGTCTTTGTAAACTACCCCAGGTTCAACTACCACCTGAAAGTCCCCTTCTCTTTCTTCCAAAATTCTACTCATCCCCTGCATATCGAGAATAATGCCCCCCATACTTGGCATGGGATTCCCCTCAAGACTCGTTCCTGCGCCCCAGGGGGTAACCGGGATACTCCTCTCATTTGCCACTTTGAGGATCTTGCTTATCTCCTCGCTGGATTTGGGGAAAATCACAACTTCGGGCTTGCATTTTTGATGGAAGGATTCATCCTTGGAATGCAGCTCTATTACGGATTCTCCAGTAGAAACCCTTTCAGGATCAGTGATAGATCTGAAAATGGCTATTTCATCTTTCGTAACAGTTCCGTAGGTCATATCGAAAACCTCTAAGGCCTCAGCACTCAGCGTGCTTTCTTAAAAATTCATGTGCCTATGTGCCTTTGCCACTTTGTGTCTGAGTAGTTACAAATTCATAATATTTATTCAGTTTGGCAAGCACATTTACCGCCTTCTCGCAACTGTTAAATGCTATGGTTTTCCCACTTTCGTTAAGCTTTTCTGTCAGCACTCCCTTTGGGCCAAATACAGAAAATGCTATCGGTTTATTGGGGTATTTCTCAGCGGCTTCCTTAACTACGGTAGAGACATCCCACAACTCTGAACAGAATAATACAAGAAAATCAGGGATAATCGCTACTACACCATCACTATTTTCATCAGCCAATAGGGCCTCCAGTATTATCTTAAATTCATCCCTGAAGTTTGCCAGGTTGAATCCTTTTAGACCCATGCATGCCCAAATATCTACCGGGTTGCCAAGGGGGAGCCATGAAGGAGGAGATAGCTTTCTTATCATATCCAGTGTAGATTCCGAAAGGTCTATTACCTTCAAGCCATGTTTCTCGCAGGCATCTACAGTTATGACACCTGTAGACCCTGCCCATGTCATAATACCAATCTTCTTCCCTTTCATAGGGGGGAAGGTTAAAAATGATTTGATCAAATCCTCCGCCTCTTCTTCATCGTTCGCTCTAATCACGCCGGTTTCTTTAAACACGGCATTATATACTTCGTCCTTGCCCACAATAGAACCTGTATGGGATTGGGCAGCAATTCTGCCAATCTCACTTCTCCCTGTTTTAAGAGCAATCAAAGGTTTCTTCTTCGACACCCTCTTTGCCATCTCAAAGAACCTCTGTCCATCAGAGACACCTTCCATATGGAGAAGAACGACTTTAATATCAGTATCATCCTCAAAATAGGCTAAACTGTCGGCAAAATCGATATCGCAGCAATCGCCTATATCAATGGCTTTTCCAAACATTATATTAGAAAGGCCAACGAAGAAGATACCGCTTTGAGAGATGACCCCAACAGGAGTCTTTGCCAGCTCAAAGCGTGGAAGTGCTGTGCTCAAACCCCTATAGGCATTTATCACCCCAAATGTGTTGGGACCCATAATCCTTGTTTTTCCTTTCCTGGCAATTTCTATCACCTTTTCCTGTAACATCTTCCCTTCATCATCGGAGTCAGCAAATCCTTGGGCAATAATTACTAAAGCAGATACTCCTTTTTCCGTACACTCTTTGACCCGATCGGGAACAGTCCCGCGAGGTGTAATTATTACTGCCAGATCTATATCTTCCGGTATTTCCCTTATATCTGTATACGCTTTAAACCCTAGAATCTCATTTGTTTTAGGATTTATCGGATAAATCTTTCCCTGGAAGCCATAATGAATCAGATTCTTTAATACATTAAAGGAGTCACTGTCAGTATTTCTAGACACACCGATTAAAGCAATAGACTCTGGTTCCATGAAGCATCGCATCTTTTCTAATATTTCCATACTTAAAATACTCCTTTTTTATCTGGAATCAGTTCCTGCATCCCTTAAAGGCACACCCAGATGCGTTATATCCCAATAGCACTGTTGCCTATCCAATATACCACTGTTGCAGAAATTTTGGCAAGGGATTATTATGGACTGTTTAATCTTGACCCTCTCAACCTTCCGGTATATTATAATGCAATTAGTCCATCCTGAAAAATGAAAAATTTGAACTACCTAACTCTTGACCCTAAAGGAAGAACCCGAGAAGCTTCAGATGAGGGGGGCCCACTCACACTGAAAACACTCTCCCAAAAAGGTATAATAAGACGAATAGACTAAAAGAAAAAGCCATCTTAGTTGGTGTTAAGTTACAGTCAGAGGATAAAAAAAGGCCTGAAGACTCTCTGGCTGAACTGGCTAAACTTACTGAAACGGCCGGTGGTGTAACAACAGACAGGATTATACAGGAAGTCAAACAGATAAACTCTGCCTACCTTATAGGCAAGGGTAAGGTGGAAGAGATAAAAAATCTTGTATCTCAAAGGGACATTGATCTAGTTATCTTTGATGATGATTTAACGCCTGCGCAACAACGAAACTTAGAAGAAGAATTTGGTGTTAAGGTCATAGATAGGACTGGCTTAATATTAGACATATTTGCCCAGAGAGCAAAATCGAAAGAAGGGAAGCTCCAGGTTCAACTGGCACAACTTAACTATTTATTACCCCGTCTCGTAGGTTGGGGAGGGGTACTTTCCCGACTAGGTGGTGGAATAGGGACAAGGGGTCCAGGAGAAACCAAATTAGAGGTTGATCGAAGAACAATCAGAGATAGAATTGTAAGGGCTAAAAAGGACATTGAAAAGGTAAGAAAGGTTAGAACCTTACATCGAAAAAGAAGAAGCCATATCTCTTGTTCTACGATTTCCTTTATTGGATACACCAATGCAGGAAAATCAACCCTTTTGAATCATCTCTCCAATGCCGGGGTCTTGGTAGGAGATAAATTATTTGCAACCCTGGATCCCACCATCAGAAAGATAAGACTGCCAGATAACAGAGAGATCTTGATATCTGACACAGTGGGTTTCATTAATAAGCTCCCTCATCAGCTTATTGCTGCATTCAAGGCTACACTCGAAGAAATCAATGAGTCGGATATCCTTCTCCATGTAATCGATATCAGCCATCCTCGAGTTGATGACCACATAACCTCAGTCAATACCGTTTTGAGTGAAATAGGGACATCTCAAAAACCCATTATCCATGCTTTGAACAAGATTGACAAACTTGATAACGTCAATAGCATTGTTAGATACTGGCAAAGGGAACTTGACAACTGTGTCGCCGTATCCGCGTTAACAGGACAGGGCATCAACGATCTCTTCAACAAGATCGAAGATTTGATACAAACCAGATTAAAGAAAGTGAGGCTTAAACTTCCCGTTGATGCAGGGGACATAATCTCTAAGATACACAGGAGTGGCAGGATAATCAGAGAAGAGTACACAGGGGAGGAAGTGATTATTGAAGCTGAGGTAGACAACAAATTAGCCCATTCTCTGGAGGCTTTTAGTTTCTGATTCGGCACTGTTAGCACTGTTTTTTGCTTGACAAACACCGAATCTATACTAGAATATAGATTCTAGTAGGGTTATCATAGGGTTTACTGCATTTCAGACTAATTTTTTAACTAAGAGGCTCATGATATAAACCACATATTGTAAGGAGGTTAAAATGAAAATAAAGGCAATCATGGTGAGCGTATCATTATCTTTCTTACTCATCTTCTTTACTGCTGGAGGGTTGCTTGCGAGTAGTACAGATCAAGTTATTGAGACTATGGGTCAAGGTGAGGTTAACTGGACTAAGAATGTAATAAGGGCCACCGGAAGTGGAGCTCCGAATCCGTCTGCACCCAATATAGCAGTTGCAAGGTTAGGAGCAGAAAGGGCTGCCAAGGTAGATGCCTTAAGAAACCTTTTGGAGACTGTTAAGGGTGTAAGAATTGATTCAGAAACCACGGTGGTAAATGCCATGACTCAAAGTGACGTGATACAATCTAAGGTTGAAGGCTTTGTCCGGGGAGCCAGGGTAGTTAATACAAAGTATCTTTCTGACGGTGGTGTGGAGGTTGTTATAGAAGTCCCAATTACTGGTTCGTTTGCTGAAGCCGTATTGCCTCCTATGGGGGGACAACCGGTGCCCTCTACCGGCAGTCCTGTATATACCGGACTGATTATTGACACAACAGGTCTTGATCTACGCCCTGCCATGTCCCCGAAGGTCGTTGATGAAGATGGAAGAGAGGTTTACGGTTCTGCCTATGTAACAAAGGAATTCGCTATCAAACAGGGAATAGTAGGCTATATGAAAGACCTGGGAACAGCCAGACAAAATGACCGGGTAACAAACAACCCTATTATAGTCAAAGGTATAAAAACTGAAGGACGGGGAAACAGTAACGTTGTTATCAAAAATTCTGATGCAAATATCCTGAGGGATACCTCTAAAAACCTCAGCTTTTTATCTCAATGTCGAGTGTTGTTTGTTGTCGATTGAACACCAAACCTACAAGTTAAGTGCCTAAAGTGAGCTAAAGTTTAAAGTGCCTAAAGTTATTTAAAAAGGAAATTCCTATACTATTTTTAAATTTAATAACCAGTCGGAGGAGAAAGATGAAGACAAAAAGGATACAGCCTATAAATTGGATTTTTCCGTCTATTTTAATATTCTCCCTGCTTTTTCTTGGTGCATGTGCCCCCACGGCCAGGAAAGCGGCAAGCGCCCTGGATACCCCAGAGCATCATGTATTTAGTGGGATGAAGCTTCTGGAGAAAGAAAATTATGATGACGCTATACGTGAATTTAACCTGGCTATCCAGTTAGACCCAAAATTCTCTTCTGCTTATACAGGCATTGGCTTAGTAAATGGTTATAAAGGAAACTTTAAAGAGGCATTTGATAATGCCAAGAAGGGCCGGGAACTGGCCAAAACGAATGATGATAAGGTTAACGCCCGGGTTGGCCTGATGAGAATTTACTCCATGGAAAGGAAAGGCGACTGGATTGATGAGGCGGAGAGTGCCTTTAAAGGTGCGATTGCTATCGACCCTAAATCGTCAGCTGCTCATTACTATATGGGCGAAGCATATAAGCTCTTCTATGATTTCGACAAAGCAGGAGAGATGTTTAAAAAAGTCCTGGATATAAATGATAAATATCTGATTGAAGCAAACAACCAGTGGAAGCTGGTTCAAAAGATTCAGAGGGCCGCACCTGGTAGCATTATAGGTAAAAAAATAGCCTTGATAGACAAGATAAGCAGGGCAGATATTGCTGCATTGTTTGTTCAGGAACTACAATTAGAAAAGCTCTATGAAAAACGATCTCCTAAAAAATTCGATACCGGTTTTAAAGCCCCGTCAACAGCTTTTGCAGCCGATCGTATTGAAAAGACCGAAGCTGCTACAGACATTTCTAACCATGTATTAAGGACAGATATTCAAACCGTTTTGAATATTGGGGTAAAAGGATTGGAACCTTATCCCGACCATACCTATCGTCCCGATGATGTCATAACCAGGGCATCTTATGCTATAATGGTTGAAGACATTCTAACAAAGGTTACTGGAGACGACAAACTTTCCACAAAATACATTGGCAACAAATCTCCCTTCCCCGATTTGAGGGGTGATCTTCCCTATTTTAATGCAGTAATGGTTGTAACCACCAGGGGGATCATGGAGGCCGTGGATTTGACTACTGGTGAATTTGCCCCAATGAAGCCGGTTTCTGGGGCTGATGCTCTATTGATTATAAGAAAACTCAAGGATGAATTGAGGTTTTTCTAAAAAGATATGTTCCCCTATTATACGAGGAGAAAGTATCTTGGAGAGATTAATTAGGGTATTACTCTGTTTTGTAATTATCTTTGTGGTAGCTAAGTCTGTCCATGGAGAGCAACAACTTCAATTACAGGTTGTCAAGGCTGAGGGTATGGGAGCCATTGTAAATAATGACAAAGCCATAGCCAGAGATAACGCCATTGAGGATGCCCTTAGAAAAGCGGTAGAACAAGCAGTGGGAACCCTTGTCTCCTCTGAGACTATGGTGGAGAACTTTCAGCTTCTAAGCGACAGTATTTATACTAAAACAGAAGGGTATATACAGAAATACAAGATTATATCAGAAGCTCCGGCAGAAAACATATACAAGGTTAACATAGAGGCAACGGTAGCT
>JBAZOX010000113.1:0-8216 GCA_041648535.1 Desulfobacteria bacterium
TCCCCTGTTATGTTTGAGAAAAGTTTCTATGGGAAACAAGTGGCGGCATGAAAATATTTCGTGTCCACTATTGACATCAGAGGTCACGGGGAGGTTAGTCATGTACTTTAGGGTTAAACACTTCGAAAAATATGTTGGTGCATTCGTATTATTCTCCATCATTGTGCTGGTAACTGCCCTGGTTTTTATTGGACGAGGGCAGAGATGGTTTGAAAAGGAATACAGTTTTATAACTATTTTCGATAGTGCAGGCGGTGTTGAACTGGGGTCAAAGGTTGTCCTTTCAGGGATGGAGATAGGAAGAGTAAAGGATATCCGTTTAAACAAAGACAATAAGGTAGAGATTATCCTTAGTATATTGGATACCTATAGGGATAAAATTCGGGGTGATTCTATAGCGAGGATTTCGGGCTCTATAATTGGGAGTAAAGTGATAGATATCTCCGTTGGGGCTATGTCCCAACCACTCCTATATGAGGGGGGAGTGGTAAAGTCTGAGAAGACCAGGGAGATTACCGATATAATTAAAGATATAGATTTAAAATCCCCAATAGATAAACTGACAGAGGCCCTCGATAATGTAAAGTCCATCACAGAAAAATTTAACAGAGAGTCCGATGGGATAGCAATTAACCTTAGAGAGGCTGCTCAGAAGCTCAATAATTCTCTAGGACAAATAACCGGCAATGCAGGAAGGATTACTCATAATCTTGATAAGACCACAGGCGAGATCATAGAGAGTACCAGGAGTCTTACAAAAACCCTTGGCAATCTAGAGGCTATAACCGGTGAGATTAAAGAGGGGAAAGGAAACCTGGGCGCTGCAATTAAAGAAAGGGGACTGTACGACAACTTATTGGAAGCAACGGAATCGCTCAAGAAGACGACAACAAACTTTGGAAAAGCAAGCTCTGATATTTCCGGGATAGTAAATGACATCAAAAAGTCAACCTCTAATGTCCCTGGAATTATAAATACAGGTCAGGAAACTATGGAAGATGCACACAAAGCTATTCAATCCGTGAACAAGACCTGGCCGATAAGCAGAAATATAAAAGAGCCGGAACCGGGAGGAAGTATAAGTATTGACAATAGGGAACAGCCTTATAAGTAGGGGGTGCGGGGAAGGAAGATGAAGACTGAAAAGATTTCTATTCTATTTATCCTTGTTATTTTAATAGGCTGCGGTAGTGCAAAGATTCTACCTGAAAAGAAGACCAGGGCATACGAACTCAGCCAGAAGGGTTCTGAGTACTACTCAAAGGCTGATTCTCAAAAGGCACTTGACTACTTTAATCGATCCTTAATGATCAATGAAAGCATAGATAACAGAGAGGGGATTGCCAGAGATTTAAACAATATCGGCATTGTGTACTATTCTATAAAAGAGCTGGACAATGCCCTGAAATGTTTTCAAGAAGCATTAAAGATAGGCGAGGAGATCCATGATTCATTGGGGAAGGCAGCTAGCCTGAACAATATCGGCAATGTATTGCTAAAAAAGGGCAATATAAAAGGAGCTATAGAGAAATTCCAGGAGGCTCTGCGCCTTGATGAGGGTGCCGGGAATAGGGAAGGGGCCGCTGTCAGGCTGAACAATTTGGGCATTGCATATAACTCCTCAGGGGAAAGGGATAGGGCTTTGGAGTTTTATAAAAAAGCCCTTAATATAAACAAAGAGGTAAAAAACTCAAGGGGGACGGCCAACAACCTGAGTAATATAGGGATGGTTTATGAAACAAAGGGGGAGTTAGAATCGGCTATTGAGCATTACAGGATGGCATTAGAGATTGATAAGCAAATAGAATACTCACCGGGGATTGGTATAGACCTTTATAATATCGGCCATGTCTATGAGGGTATGGGAGAATTAAGTAAGGCATTGAGTTTCTATGAAAGGGCATTTAAGGTCAATGAAAGATTAGGGGTCAAGGAGAGAACGGATAGGGACTTGGAAAGTATAAAAAGAATACAGGGGGCAATGGGGAAAAGAGTAAAGTAGAGGTTATGTCAAGCTGGAGAAATTGAAGCGCGACCGAGTCGGGCAATGGAGTATCCGCATCAACGATCAATGGCGCGTATGCTTCCGCTTCGAGGACGGTCATGCATACGACGTTGAGATCGTCGCGGGCAAGCGTGCTGTAACCGTAGACACCGGCTTACGCCTGTCTCGCTTCTTCGGTACCAGCGACGGTTTCTGGATCGGCTTGCAGACCGATTATGATACAGCGCAAGCCAAAGACGCCCTCTCTGATGTGTTGTCGCGCATTCATCGTTTCGAGCCTGTTCATGTTTAGCCCCGTGGCATAACCGTCATTCGGTGGGAAATTGGGGCAGATCTTGCAATAACATATTATGGTGTTAGCCGTATGAATATAATACTGAGGAAACAGAAAGGAGGTCTCAATGTTGAAAGTAGCTGAAATCAAAACAGCCATAGAAGAACTTCCTGAAAACGACTTTGTCCAGTTGAGACAGTGGTTTTCGGAAAAGGACTGGCAGAAATGGGATGAACAAATTGAGATGGACTCGGAATTAGGAAAGTTGGACTTTCTAATCGAAGAAGCCCTTGATGAAAAAAGTAAAGGACAACTCAAGGAACTATAGATGCATCGGACAACAAAACGTTTCTGGAAATGCCTTGAGAAACTTCCAGAATCTGTTCAAAAGGTATCAAAGCAGAACTTCCAACTGCTTAAAACGAACCCTTGGCATCCTTCCCTCCATTTCAAAAAGGTTGGCAAGTTTTGGTCCGCTAGAGCTGGAATCAATCACAGGGCACTTGCCGTTGAGGGTGGTGAAGACTACATTTGGGTTTGGATCGGCACTCATGACGAATATGAACGAATGCTCAAAGAAATGGGCTAACCAGCGGGTCAAACGGATGCTGAAAAACGCACCGCTTACCCTTTACGATATATAGGTTATTCATCGCATAACCTATTCGGATAGAATATCCAGGTTCCCTTCATGAAAGAGATAGTGGATCACCTCCGGGTTCATTATTCGACGATTAGCAGGGCGGTAAAGAGGGTTGGGGGATGCGGCATTTATCAGTGCTCTTGAGGAACAGTTTCAATTAAGGCTGTCGAAAGGTAAAGCCGGGAGACCAGCCAAAATAAAAGATATGGCTAAATAATTAGTGAAATAATCAGTGGCTTTGGTGCCTCCATAGGCCGGGACAATCAAGAGGAATGAAATCATGAAACCAATCAGACTCACACACCATGCCCAAGAGCAATGTGTGGAACGCGGCGTAAGCGAAGATGAGGTAAAGCAGGCCGTCATCAATGGTTCCCCTGAGACTGCTAAAAGTGATAGAATCCTATGCCGATACAACTTTTCCTTTGGACAATCATGGAATGGAAAGAGGTAAGGAGAAAGCGATGAAAATCAGTTATGATCCAGAAATCGACGCACTTTACATCAGGCTGATTGAAGGCAAACATGAATGCCGCACCGTGAGACTGAATGAGGAAATTGCACTAAACATCGGACCGGATGAAAAGCTCGTAGGAATCGAAATACTCGACGCCACCGAAATATTAGGGCAAGGCCATTTGCCCGATGTCACACTTGAGAATATTTCCCTGGCGGCTGCCGTGTAAGATTGAAATAATTTTGTTAACCGGGGAAGCCGGTAGTCCGCGAGTGCAAAGACAACAGATGAATGGTCATTGCATAGAGCCCCGAAGATTCCCGTGGAGGCGTGGAGTTATCCGGAAACTTTAGAATAACTTGTTTGAAAAAACTGAGAGGTGAATCTCATGAGCAGCAAAGAAATACTTGAACAAGCACTAAAACTAAAACCTGATGAAAGGTTTATGGTGGTCGAAGGACTCATAAAAAGCCTCGATGAGCCGGACAGCTCGATAGATGCGATATGGGCGGAAGAAGCGGAAAAGAGGCTTAGGGCGTATCGAGCAGGTAAGCTAAAAGGAATTCCTATGGAGGAAATCTTCAAGGAAGAATAATGAAGGTTATTTTTTCAAAATACGCCGGGCAAGAGCTCGATGATGCAATCCAGTATTATGAGATCGAATATCAAGGGCTTGGTAAACGGTTCCGGGATGAAGTCCGAAATGCCGCTAAGAGGATTTCAGAATATCCAGAAGCATGGTCAGTTGAACGGGGTGAAGTAAGGAAATGCATACTTCATAAGTTTCCATACAAGCTTCTCTATTCCGTTGAAAGCAATCATGTCTTCATAATCGCTGTGGCACACCAGCACAGAAGGCCAGATTACTGGATTGAAAGAAACGAATCGTAACCAAGTCGGACGTGGCAGAACAGTGCCACGCCGGTGAGCACCATGTTGTGCAAAATAATGGAGGGAGTGTTGATGAATCCAGAGGGGGAATTAGGGGGAACATAACACCTATTCCGATTGACAGGTTCAGCATATAAAGTGATGTGTCCCCGGAATTCCCCCGGAATTCCTCAAGGCTGTCGAGAGGTAAAGCCGGGAGGCCAGCTAAAATAAAAGATATGGCTAAATAATCAGTGGCTGTCCCCAATATTCCAGTCCCCAATATTCCAAAAAAGGAAGTCAACATATGAAGCCAGAAATCCCATTCGACATGTTAAGCGCAGCTCTTGGTGTCGAGAGGAGGTTCAAGGAATTAGTGAGATTATTGAAATACGAGTCACGTTTTGTATTACCTGAACCTTACAAATCCTTTGTGGATTTAATCGTTAAAAATGTTAATGAACGATTTACTTCCACTATACCAGCCAGCTCAATCTTTTTCAGAGGCAGGATAAATGATATTGACTTGCAAGATCATGAAAAAGAAACACCTCCTTTTCCTGTGGAGGAAATGGGTCATCCTCCCAGTCAATTTGCAACACCTGGTAGAATTAATCCTGAAGGAATTCCTTATCTATACTGTGCCGGCGATATCGACACTGCAGGAGCTGAGTTAAGACCGTGGAAAGGTGCGCGGATTACAATAGCTGAAGTTAAAATTACAAAAGACATTACAATAGCTGATTTAACAATTGACTGTGACGACCCCAATTGGCTCTTTTTTTATGATGAATTTTCAAAATCATTTTCAATTCAATGGCCTCCAGATTTGAAAATAAACTACTTACCCACACAATTCTTTTCCGAACACTTTAAAGCAAGTGGACTCAGGGGTATCAAGTATAAAAGTGAGTTTAATGAAGGTGGAGACAACTACTCGTTATTCTTCAGGGAAGATTATGAGATAGTGAACACTTTTAACGTCGAAGTAATGCACATAGGCGCCTTTATGTTCGACCGGCGGATACTTAAAATCTGAAAATTTATACTCCGTATAACCAATCGGCTGCACCTTAGCTCCGAAAAAGACGGCGCCAGGTGAGCCGCACGTTCGATAGACGCCTTCGATGCAGTAATGGAGAACATGGTAAATTATAATTTTATAGGAAGAAACTAAACCATGATCAGTAACGAATACCTCCGTTTTATGCAGACATTAAGCACTGATGGCGTGTCTGACAATGTTCGCAAACTGGCAAATGTCGTTCTTAATCATCTCGATGAGATAACTCCGTTAGGCACAGCACATGGCAAGCGGTCACAAAAAATAGTTGAACTGGCGAAGCGAGATTACAAAACAGCTAATAGTGAATGCACTGCTGGGATTGAGGATTCTCAGCCAGATGCCAATAGAATCACCAGGCTCAAATCGCTCACTGTTGGCCCATTTCGAGGCTTTGCCAAACCGGAAAATTTTGACTTAAATAGTCAGATAGTGCTGATTTACGGCCCCAATGGCTCCGGCAAATCCAGCTTTTGCGAAGCCTTGGAATATGGCTTGCTGAGTTCGGTAGAAGAAGCTGAAAGCAAACGCTTTAAAGAAGCCCGCGATTATCTGAAAAATGCTTATATAGACCAATTTGAACCACCGGTAGTTGTGGTAAATTTCGCTGATGCCGAGCCTGCTATAGCCACTGCCAACGAAGTGCAATTTCGTTTTTGCTTTGTGGAAAAGAACCGCATCGACAGTTTTTCACGTATCGCCGCTCATTTGCCCGCACGCCAGACGGCGCTAATTTCCACTCTCTTTGGCTTGGATAGCTTTAATGACTTTGTGCGAGGGTTTAGCGATGAGATTGACGATAAATACATTGACCTAATTGGCAAAAAAGCCACCCAATTAGCAATAGAACAGCGAGCTCTTGACGGTGACAGACAGACTATAGAAGCCAATACTCAGGCATTAACCCAGTTGGCGACAGAAGAACAAAGGCTTGCTGATAAGTACGAAAAAGACATGCCCTTTGCTGACTTTGTACTTGCGCTTGGTACAGTGGGTCAATGGGAAGAGCGCTGGACTGGGGATTACATATTCGAAAACGAGTGGCAGAGCTTCCGCACCAAGAAAGACCGGTCGCTGGAAATGAAAAGCATTTTCCACGAATGCGCGCCGGGGCGGCGGAAGATCGCGGTCAAGGTGGTGGACATCTTCGGCAACGACACGATGACCATCGTGGAGGTGACGATATGAGTGCGACTGAAGAAAAACGAGATAAATTTGCTAAGCTAATCCAGAAGTATTTGGAAAAGCAACCGGTTATTATACTCGGAACAGGTGCTACGATTCCTTATGGCATACCCTCAATGCCGGAGCTTGCAAGCCATTTGAAAGTATCTATTACTGATGGATCGACCGAATGGGGTTCATTTTTATCTGCGTTGGAAAAAACAGGCGATTTGGAAAAGGCCCTTCAAGACACTCAATTAACCCCAGCGTTAACTAAAAAAATAATAATCAGTACATGGGAGTTTGTAAACCGGAAGGATTTGGCGTATTATAAAAATTTGGTCGATGAAAAGGAAAAGAATTTTCCTCTTAAAGATTTATTCTTAAAATTACTCCAATCGCACCCTAAGCATGTAAAAGTAATCACAATTAACTACGATAGAGTTGCAGAATATGCCGCAGATTTAGCAGAAGCAAATATCCATACAGGCTTTTCGGGGAGGTATCTGCTAAGCTTCACTCAAAACTATCTTCAAAGTCATCCTAATCAGAACAGAGTGGATATTTGGAAAGTACACGGTTCATTAGATTGGTTCAATCGAGAAAACGGTCTCTCTTTCTCGTCTCCATTGGCAAAAGAAATCCCCGAAAACACCGTGCCGTTAGTTGTCACACCGGGTATTGTAAAATATCAGCAAACACACCTTGAACCGTACAGAACCGTTATGCATGAAGCTGACAAAGCATTGATGCAGGCTTCGTGCTTCTTGTGTATCGGATACGGTTTTAATGACGAGCATGTACAACCGAAATTGGTTCAGCAGGTACAGCAAAAAGGAAGGCCGATTGTAACCATTGTAAAAAAACTAACTGAAACCGGAAAAAACCTATTACTCAAAAATCCCGCCAAATCAATTGTATTAGAGAAAGCGGAAAGCAATAAAACTTCATTACATTATTTCGAAGACAACGAATACAAAACAGAAACTATGGACGGCAATTTCTGGCAGTTGGGCGAGTTTCTAAACCTATGGCTATAAAGGGGAATTTATGACAATGTTTGATTATAAAGCAGAGGAATCCATCGGAACTGTTGAAAGTGTGGATACCGGAACAGTTGTGGTTCATGTTGAAAATGAAGAAAAATTAAAAGCACTACAAGTCAACCAACTGGTTGCATTAAGGAGTAGTAAAGTCGGACAATTTCTCATCGGGTTAGTTGTTAAAATAATGAGAAAAACATCCTCTGAGCCAATCGATCCAGACATGCCTGACAATGGCAGTGTCATTGAAAATGTCATGAAAGTTACTTTGATAGGGACACATATTGATAAAGTGGGGACGAAGCCGAACGTGTTTAAGCGAACATTAGAAACAGTCCCTGAAATCAATGCCGAATGTTTCGTGATAACTGGCGCAAAATTGACTCAATTCATGCAAGCAATTTCTTCATTAGCCGCAAAAAATCAAAACCCCTTGTCTATGGGGAAATATACTTTGGATGACGAGGCAGAAGCATGGTTGGATGGTAATAAATTTTTTCAGCGACATGCTGTTATTGTCGGCAGCACCGGGTCAGGTAAATCATGGGCGGTAGCAAGAATAATTGAACAAGTTGTAAACCTGCCATCCGCAAATGCGTTAATCTTTGATATTCACGGTGAATACAAAAAATTAGCTGATGAGATTGAGACTATCGAATACTTGAGAATTGCAGGGCCAGGCGATGAAGATGTTGCT
>JBAZOX010000114.1:0-8130 GCA_041648535.1 Desulfobacteria bacterium
AGATCGATGATGGTGAGGGAACTCTGGGTAAACTGGTGACGGATAAAACCCTATATGACCAGTCCAAAGATGCCATGACAAGCCTTAACAATATAGCTAAAAAGATTGAAAAGGGAGAGGGAACCCTGGGCAAATTGGTCACTGACGAGACCCTTTATACCGAGACAAAGAAAGCCATAAAGAAGGTTAATAAGGCTGCTGAGGGTTTACAGGAGCAAACCCCTGTAACTGTATTGGGGACTGTTTTAGGCACTGTGTTGAGATAGGAGAAGATACTGAAGGGGGCAGGATGAAAAGAACTATTGTCTTTATAACGACTCTTTTTCTCTTAATTCTTGTCTCTGGATGTGCCACTTCTCTTACAAATAACCGCAGATTGAATGTGGAACCTTTATTCAACTATGATAAGGACATCGACAAAGAATCAACCGAATTAGATGCTGCCGGTCCCTTTTTTACCTTCCAGTCTAAACCGAAGGAGAAAGAATATGGTTTTAGGCCCTTTTTTTATGTGAGGGAGAAGGAAGATGACCATTTTAAGGAGGTGGAGTTCTTATACCCGCTCGGCAAGTACAGAAAGACAGACAAAGAAAGGGTTTCTCAGTTTATTCCCTTTTTTTCTTCTCACAAGGACCTAACCGAAGACTCCAAGAAGCCCTCTGATTTCGGGTTCTTCCCTGTCTTCTGGGGCAAAGATGAGGAAGAGAAGAGCTACTGGGGGGTTTTCCCTATATACGGACGGTTAAACCACCGGTTTGGAAAGGATCAAATCCGCTTCGTCCTCTGGCCTGTGTATTCCGATTCCAAAGAGGACGATTCATGGACATACAACGTCCTTTGGCCAATCTTTTCCTATACCACAGGAGGAGACAAAAGGGTGTTTAAAGCATGGCCCCTTTACGGCCATGAAGAAAAAACGGGTGAATATTCAAAGTATTTCGCACTATGGCCTATATTTTTCTTTCAAAAAACTGACCTGGATACTGACAACCCCCAAAGGTTTACGGCTGTTTTCCCGTTATTTGTAGATTCCAGCTCACCACAAAAGGACTCGAAGTCTTTTCTTTGGCCTTTTTTCAGCTATACCAATGATAAAGCGAATAATTATAAACAATGGGATATGCCCTGGCCGATCTTCCATTATGGCAAAGGAAAAGAAATTGAAAGCTTTAGATTGTTTCCTCTTTATGGATACAAGACGAAACCTGACTCAAAGACCCGTTTCTTTCTATGGCCATTATACACATATGACAAAGAAATTCTTGAAGACCACGAAGACACAACCTATAGATTCTTGCTAATCAATAAATATCAAAGAATGGTATGGAAGGGAGATTTTAGAGACGCAAAATCCGTTAGAATATGGCCTATTTTCTATTATAATAGAAAGCACGATGGCTCTATTAAATTCTCCTTCCCAGAGCTTATTCCCTTAGAGGATGAGGGGTTTGAAAGAAACTGGGCTCCACTTTTCAGGCTTTACCAATATAAGGGAGATGCTACGGGTAACATGGAATCAAAATTCCTCTGGGGGCTGTACAGACACAAAAAGATGGATTCAAAAGAGTTTTTTGAGCTAACTTTTCTATTATCATATGAAAAAGAGAAAAACAGAAGGTGCTTTTCTGTATTAAAGGGGCTTTTTGAGTACCGGCAGGAAAATAGTTTGAATTCCATCAAGCTCTTTTATCTTCCGCGTCTAATAAAATGGGAATCTGGCGAAGAGTACCCAAAACAGTCAGTCTTGCCAGCCTCAAGAAGATTAGGAGACAGCTTGGTTTATGAAGGGATAAAATAGGGGGGTTAAAAAGATGGCAAAGATTAAAAGGGCATTGATAAGCGTCTCAGACAAAGAAGGTATTGGGCAATTTGCAATAGGGCTGAATGCCCTGGGAGTCGAAATACTATCTACAGGGGGCACAGCCTCTCTGCTGAAAGAGAAGGGAATGCCCATAATATCTGTATCTGATTATACCGGATTCCCGGAAATGTTGGATGGAAGGGTTAAAACCCTCCATCCAAAGATACATGGGGGGCTTCTGGGGCAGAGAAGCAAAAAAGAACATCTCGATAAGATGAAAGAGTACGGGATTAAACCTATTGACATGGTAATAGTCAACCTCTACCCCTTTGAAGAGACAATAGCCAAACAGGGATGTACCCTGTCCGAGGCTATTGAGAATATCGATATTGGGGGGCCTACCATGCTGCGTTCTGCTGCCAAGAACTACACTGATGTGACGGTTATAGTTGATCCGGGGGACTACGAGAGGGTACTAAAGGAGATGAAAGAAAATGGCGGTTTTATATCCTTAGACACAAATTTCCAGTTGGCCAAAAAGGTCTTTCAGCTAACGGCAAGATACGATGGTGCCATTTCAAACTACCTGGGAAGCTTAGACAACAAAGAAAAAAGACATGGATTCCCGGAGACTCTCACGTTACAGTTCAGAAGGAGCCAGGGATTGCGCTATGGAGAGAACCCTCACCAGGAGGCTGCATTTTACATAGAAAGAAGCATCAATGAGCCCTGTGTATCCAATGCTTCCCAACTTCAGGGAAAAGAACTGTCCTTCAACAATATCATTGACCTGGACGCTGCTTTAGAGACAGTAAAAGAATTTCAGGAGATAGCGGCTGTAATCATTAAGCATACTAACCCATGTGGTGTTGCAACATCTGAAAAATCCTTAGTAGATGCCTATTGCAAGGCCAGGGATTGTGACCCCACATCAGCCTTTGGGGGAATCGTCGGTCTTAACCGAAAGGTTGATATCAAGACAGCGGCGGAGATTGTCTCAACATTCGTGGAGGCAATCATAGCACCAGGATACGATGAGGATGCGCTGGAAAGATTAAAAGAAAAAAAAGACCTGAGGGTTCTCCTGGTCCCCAGTTTGGAAAGATGCCTTCAGGAAGGATACGACCTGAAAAAGGTTGGGGGGGGGCTTCTGGTACAGGATAGAGACCTGGGCATGGTAGACTTTAAATCCTTGAAAGTAGTCACCAAGAGAAGCCCTACAGAAGATGAGCTTAAGGCCATGAGATTTGCATGGAAGGTCTGCAAGCATGTCAAGTCCAATGCCATCGTCTATTCCACCTCAGATCAGGTTGTTGGGATTGGTGCAGGACAGATGAGCAGGGTAGATTCTTCAAGGATAGCCGTAATGAAAGCGAATTTGCCCACAGAGGGGACTGTTTTGGCCTCGGATGCCATGTTCCCTTTTCGAGATGGTGTAGATGCTGCTGTGAAGGCAGGGGTGACAGCCATTATCCAGCCAGGAGGATCTATAAGGGATGAAGAGATAATACAGGCAGCCAACGAATACAATATTGCCATGGTCTTTACCGTGATGAGGCATTTCAGGCATTAACAAATGATAATGTTAAAATTTAGCAGGACAGTGTTCTGGTTATTCAGCCAGAGTTGGGATAGATGAAATATTTCGTCTATGTGCCCGATACCCAAGGACCGTGTGAAATTATGAACATTAAAAATCGTCCAAATCATAAGATATATATTCAAACACTTCGTCAAATGTCGTCTGAAAAAAGATTGTCTAAGGCATTTGAATTGTCTGAATTTGCCAGGCAACTTTTCATTCATGGATTGCACAAGAGGTTTCCAAATCTTGAATATGCGGAATTCAAAAAAATTCTTTTAGAGCGTCTGGATAAATGTCACAACAGGAACTATTAAAGAAGGTCATTCAAGTACTTGATCAAGCTGGAATCCAATATATGCTAACAGGTTCTGTTGTTTCAAGCTTACAGGGTGAACCCCGGTCTACACATGATATAGATATGGTCATTGCTATTCAAAAATCAGTAGCAAAGAAATTAGTTGAAGCATTCCCGCCAACTG
Organism: Desulfobacteria bacterium; assembly: GCA_041648535.1. Classification (GTDB taxonomy): domain Bacteria; phylum Desulfobacterota; class UBA8473; order UBA8473; family UBA8473; genus UBA8473. Next base: position 3,866 of record JBAZOX010000114.1, read on the forward strand.
ATTTTTATTTAGATGAAGACAGCATTCTTGATGCAATTAACAGGCAGAGCATGTTTAATCTAATTGATGTAAACGCCGGGGATAAGATTGATTTTTGGATATTAACCAACGAGCCTTTTGACCAGTCACGTTTTCCACGCAAGGTTAGTGAAGAGTTTATGGGCTTACAAATGCAAGTTTCAAGTCCAGAAGACACAATCTTAGCCAAATTAAGATGGGCTAAACTCTCTGGTGGAAGTGAAAAACAATTTACTGATGCCCTGCGCGTTTATGAAGTGCAGTATGGGAAATTGGATATAGATTATCTGGAACATTGGGTAAAAAAGTTAAACGTTGAATCATTATGGAAACGTTTACTGAACGAAGCGGAAATAGTATAATTAGTTCACACTGAAAAATTCCCTTTTCCGCTCTCTAGTGCAGGTTTTTTGACCCATCTATGACTCGCTTCAGGCATTTTCAGAACTCGCCCTTCGGGCTCAAACACTTGAAAATGCTTATCTTTCGCTTCGTCAAGATGGGTACCCCAAAAATCCTGCTCATGTTCGCTCCAAAGGAAATTTTTCGTTTTTCAGGATGAACTAATTAACGCACGGTAGCTAACAGCGTGTTTGCGATGCTTCACAAAATTGATGGACTCGTAAAAAGTCAAAATTGGGATGGCAAAGTAAAAAGCTCCAGATGCAAGGCGCGCAAATCCTGAGGAGTGAGGCGTACTTAGGGGTACGCCGCAACGACGAAGTATGCAGCGTAACACAGCAGATGGACTTTTTACGAAGCCGTTAAAATTGCCTTGCAAACACGTACAATGTTAGGCGGAATCGCTTGCAGAATTCGGGGGCTGACCCCTTATCCTACGGGTGATGATTTTATAACCAGTAGGGCAGCCCCATATTTAATACAGGACTCGCCTGTCAAATGGGTATTTTCAGGCAAAAAGAGAGAAAATGATGAATGTGCTGGTTGTTGGATCGGGAGGCAGGGAGCATGCTCTAGTCTGGAAAATCAACCAGAGCCCTAGAGTGTCAAAGATATACTGCGCCCCCGGCAATGGAGGGATAAGCAGGCTTGCAGAGTGTGTTGACATCCAGGCTACAGATATTCACTCCCTTTTAAAATTCGCAAAACAAAAAAGGGCGGGGCTTACTGTCGTTGGCCCAGAGTTGTCCTTAACCATGGGCATAGTAGATGAATTTGAGAAAGAAGGGCTCAGGATATTTGGCGCCGGTAAAAAATCGGCAGAGATTGAAGGGAGTAAGGCCTTTGCCAAGAACCTGATGATAAAATACGGGATACCTACAGGAGAATACCGCACATTCACCTCTAGAGATGAGGCAGTAGGGTATATAAGAAAAAAAGGTGCTCCTCTGGTAATTAAGGCCGATGGACTGGCAGCGGGAAAGGGGGTTATTCCTGCTAAGAGTATTGAAGAGGCACTAGATGCTGTAGATCTTATTTTAGTTAAAAAGGCATTCGGTGAAGCAAGCAAAAAGATAGTAGTTGAGGAGTTTTTAACTGGGGAAGAGGCATCCTTTTTGGTCTTTACCGATGGTGAATCTATGATTCCCCTGCCACCTTCCCAGGATCATAAACCAATATTTGATGAAGACAAGGGACCAAATACAGGTGGTATGGGGGCTTACTCCCCTGCTCCTATTGTAACAGAGGATTTACATGAGCAGATAATGAAAGAAATCATTCAACCGGCCATCAGTGGTATGGCTGCAGAAGGAAGGAAATATAAAGGGGTCTTATATGCAGGACTGATGATTACGGATGGCAAGGCAAAGGTTTTGGAGTTTAATGCCAGATTTGGTGACCCCGAGACACAACCCTTGCTTATGAGGATGAAGAGCGATATAATCCCTGCTTTGGAGGCCACCATAGATGGAAATCTCTCTCAGATAAAGGTTGAATGGGATGAGAGGGCTGCTGTTTGTGTGGTTATGGCATCTGAGGGTTATCCGGGAAGTTATCAAAAAGGCTTTGAGATCACTGGGTTAGAAGAGATATCAAAGATGCCAGGTGTTGAAGTGTTTCATTCTGGAACGGTTATAAAAGATGGAAAGATAATTTCAAGTGGGGGAAGGGTTCTGGGGGTTACCGCCCTGGAACATGGGATTAAAGATGCCATTGGTTTAGCCTACAGGGCCGTTAAGGATATTCGCTGGGAAGGCGTTTATTATCGACAGGATATTGGTAGAAGGGCTTTAAGTTATAAATAATTCAGAAGAAGGGGAGGGGGGCTTCTGGCGCAATGAAAGAAGATACCAAAGTAAAAAACCCGTTGGTTTCCATTGTTATGGGCAGTGACTCTGATCTGCCTATTATGGATGAAGCCAGAAAGATATTGGAATACATGGATATAGAGTATGAGATCACCATTTCTTCTGCCCATCGTTCTCCTGAGAGGACGACAAAATATGCCCAATCTGCTATCAAAAAAGGGATTGAGGTAATTATAGCAGGTGCTGGTAGCGCTGCACATCTAGCAGGGATCATTGCCGCAGAGACTGTCTTGCCGGTAATTGGTGTTCCTATTGACTCATCCTCTTTAAAGGGCATAGACGCACTGCTTTCGACAGTCCAGATGCCCGGAGGTGTGCCTGTTGCTACTATGGCTATTGGAAAAACAGGGGCAAAGAATGCAGCAATCCTCGCTGCTCAGATATTGGGAGTGAAGTACACTAAAATTAGAGACGACCTGAAGAGGTATAAAAGAGAGCTGGCATTTGAAGTGGAAAAGAAGGCACAAAAGCTGGAAAACCAGGTAAGATAAGGCTCTCCTTTCCCTATTCGGGTAGAGGCCAAAGACCTTTTTCTTCTAATACTGACTTTAGTGTCTTCAGCGCGGCATTGGTCGCCGGCATTCCTCCGTAGACAAAGGTTTGAAAGATTACCTCCGCTATTTCCCTGGGGTCACATCCAACATTCAGGGCAATTTGAATGTGCAGTCTCAGCTCATCGAGGCGGGATAGCACGGTTAGGGCTGCTACCGTTATTAACTGCCTGATCTTGTGAGGAATTTTCTCTCTGGCGTATACCTGACCGGTTATAAATAAGGAAAGGTCTTTTGCCAGGTTTTTATCAAATGCCTTCCAAAGATCATACGGCTTTTCCTCTGTTATATCTTTCATGTACAATACTGCTGTTTTTTTAGTTTTCTCTAATACTTCCTTACTCAAAGTAAAATCTCCTCTCTGGAAACGGTTTTTTCAGTGTGAACTACCTAATCTTCTCATTGGGCAGAGTTATAGACGCTACTTGCCCTGAATTTCCAAGCTTACCCAGGGCTTTTCCGTTATAGAAAAGGTCAATTCCTCCAGCGTTCCCGATGGATAATTTAAGTGTGTGAAGGGCATTCCATGTTAAATTCTCCCCTGGCTTCAGGATAACTTCAAAAGGTGGTTTGTCATCGATTTGAACCTTTAGCCAGGTTGTTTCAGAAGTCTTTACCAGGAGGGTTTTTTCTCCCCCCGCCATCTCTTCGGGCAAAGGGGGCTGAACTATGGTTTCTCCAGTTGGCACAGAGGGTACCGATGATGGTTTAGAAATAACATCTGTACGGGTTTTAATCTCTTCATTTTTGCCAGGGTAAAAATAGAAAAATAGAAAAACAATTAAGATTATTGCCAATGGGGAAACGATGAGTAAGCGTCTGGACAAAAGAGGTTTTTGGAGGGGGGGGGCGATTTCCTCGACGTTTTTCAGACTATCTAAATGCCTCTTATATTGCAGAAGGACCTCATCTTTATCCAATCCCACATAACTTGCGTAGGCCTTTAAGAATCCCATGAGAAAAACTTCCGCAGGCAACTTGTCTTTATCATCGCCCTCTATTGCTTCTAGGAAGACCTTTCTTATTCTTGTAGCTGCTGAAATCTCTTCAAGGGAAACAGACCTTGATTCTCTCTCTTTCCTGAGATATTCTCCAAAAGAGTCCATATTGCTCCAAATAATATGTATTTATAAACCGCCCAAAGGCAATTTTTGTTTGACCAACTATTTTTTAACACATATTAAAAATTCTTGCAATAAAAAGATTTGGATACAAATAGACAAAATCCTGATTTTTCACTTAAAACAAGAAATTTAAATTTAATTTATCACTTGATATAAGACATATTCTCTGATATATTCCCACTTCATAATACATACCTTAAATTCGATTTAATTCTTTCTCTTCCTGTGAGAAGAATGGTTGAATTTCCTAAAATTAGAAGGGAGAATTAGATGCTTTTCGACTCTATTTTGGGCTTATTTTC
>JBAZOX010000115.1:0-8016 GCA_041648535.1 Desulfobacteria bacterium
TAGCCCCTTTAAACTCGCTTACTTTTTTCTTAAGCCCTCGAAGAGCTTTATTAATTCAGGGGCTTATTACCTTATCCGCTTCGATAAGTGATTCGATAATATCATACATATTGGATACCACTCCCACCCGAAGCTTTTTCTTAAGTCCATAGAAGTTCAGACACGTCCCACAGGAGAGGATTTCGATTCCCTTCTTTTCCATCTCGATTATGCTTTCCAGAACCTCTGAACCTTCAGTGGCCAGTTTAACACCGCTATTTATAAAGATGATTTTTTTTGGCTGGGGTTCAGCCCCGATAATGGTTTTAAGAAAAGCCCCCATCAGTATCCTACCCAATTCCTCATCCCCAACCCCCATCAAATTAGAATTTATATAGACGACAATATTATCATTTCCTTTGGCTTCCATGGGTTTGGATTCGACTTCACAGGAAAATCCCTTGGCTATCTCAAGATGATAATCTCCGTTATCTTCCTCAACCTTTACCGTGCAGCTCTGGCTTTCTGCAAACCGTCGGACGTTATCTCGTGCTGCCACGTTATCTACTATCACTGTGAGTATTCCCTCTTCGATTTCTTCCAGTGCCTTCTTCGTGTTGATCACAGGCTGAGGGCAGGCAAGCCCTTTTACATCAACTATATTTCTCATTCTTACCGTACCAATATCCTCTCTTCAGAATCTTCCATTACCTCTCCGATTATGGCCGCATCCTCTATACCCTCTTCCCTTAACCTTTTGACCATCTTTTGTGCCTTTTTCCCGGGGACAGCAATCAAAAGCCCCCCTGATGTCTGGGGGTCGAAAAGGATGTCTATAAGATAAGGTGACAGTGCTGAATCTATATCCACCTGATTGATCCTGAATTCTTTATTGCGGTAAGTACCTCCCGGAACCATGCCCATCTTTGCGAAGTTCACTGCTTCAGGAAGTACAGGAATATTGGATATATGGATTATCATTCCTTTGCCTGTCCCCTGGATCATCTCAAAGGCATGGCCCAGAAGGCCAAATCCAGTCACGTCAGTACAAGCATTCACTTCCACTTCCTGCATGATCTCCGATGCCGTCTTGTTTAAACTGGCCATATGCCTTGTAACCATCTCAATCGAATCCTCTTTCGCCATTCCACCTTTTATTGCCGTATTTATTATCCCCGTACCCAGAGGTTTGGTAAGGATAAGTCTATCTCCCACCTTTGCCCCCACATTGGTCAATACCTTAGAAGGGTGAATTGTTCCCGTAACGGAAAGACCGTACTTTAACTCTGAGTCCTCAACACTGTGTCCCCCAACCAGGGTAACCCCCGCCTCCTTCATCTTATCCAGGCCACCTTTCAATATTTTCCGTAATATGGATATATCCATCGTCTTTATGGGAAAGCACACTATATTCATTGCTGTCAATGGTTTTCCTCCCATAGCGTAGACATCGCTCAGGGCATTGGCAGCAGCGATCTGACCGAACATATACGGGTCATCAACGATAGGGGTAAAGAAGTCCACAGTCTGGATAATTGCCAGATCATCGGATAATTTATAAACTCCGGCATCTTCAGCCCTTTCCATGCCTACAATCAAGTTTGGATCATCCATCAAGGACAGACCGCATAATGCCCTACCAAGGTCCGCCGGACCCAGCTTCGATGCTCAACCTGCTCCCTTAACCGTCTCTGTGAGTCTTGGTGTTTTCTTGTCTTCCATTGAAATGTTCCTTTCTAAGAATTTTCAGCACCTCAGGTATGCGCCTGATTATTTCCATTACCTGTGTCGCCGGTGTTGGATTGGCCAACGATCCTGCAATCCTATTTGCCATAGCCGATATATAACACGCATCGAGGGGCTGATGCCCTCCGTAGATCAATCCTGCAACCATACCGGTTATTGTGTCACCCGTACCCCCTATACATTCGAGGGCCTCGATATTGGGTTCATCAATCATTTTCATAACCCTTCCATTTTCACATATAAAGTCAGTATTACCCTTAACCAGTAAGAACCGAGGTGTACCTTTTGTCTCGTATGCCTTTGTTATAAAATCTTCCACCTCATCAGGTCTGTGGAAGATAAAACCTCTTGTATAAAAAGGGTGAGGGGAGTTTTCATCTGCCAAAAAGGCTAGCTCTCCCAGATCTGGGGTGAATAGGTCATAAAAATCGGCATTGCCGCTCATCTTGGCGATATACATATACCCGGCATCGGCTATGAGAAACGGTTTGGCCTCAATATTCTTTAAGGCGCAAAAAAGCTTATAATGCAGCATTAGATCTGGCATTATATAATGAAAGCTGCAAACAGTGGGTTTTAAAGTATGTATATTTTCAGCGAGATAGTTATATACTAATTTGCTCCCATCCCCCTTTCCTATATCACCGGCTATAACACAATAGGGTTCCTCCAATCCCATAATCTGGCAGACGGTAGTAGCTGTTCCGATCATGGAAGGTGTGCCACGGTGAAGATAAAAGGACCTTTCGCCTATAAATAACCTACCATCTTTGATTCTGACCCTTCCGCAGATCAGCGGCAATCCTGGATCAGGGATTGTTCCAGCCAGCAGCAGCATAATTAATCCACCTCTTTCAACATCTCTTCATAGGCTATATGGAGGGCATAGGCACATACAGTATGCCCAAGGTCTTTGGGGGAAGGAGTCTCTTTAAGGTTCTTCCCGATAAGCATTTCAGCTAGATACGGCACATCCGGGCAACCCCCGCCGGATATGTTTACAATCTGCTTTGTTCGTTTGTCAATAACCAATTTCATGTTGGCTGCCCTGATCATCAGGTAGTCTCCAAAGTCCTTTTTTTGACAGAGGTCAATGGGCTCAAGGATTTCATCTGAGATGGGAATGACCTTAAGGGGGATTCTCCCCTTTTCCTTAAGGATACGTTCGATGCCAAGTTGCTCAATAAGCGGGAACTCTATGACAAGATCGCACCCGGTCCTCAAGTGAGGGGGCGGCCCCACAACCCTCACCTTGTATCCCTCTCCTTTCAGGATTTTCTCGGCAAGGATAACATCACTGGTACTTGGATAAACCAATAAACCCCGGAAATCCCCTTCCTTATGCTTCTTTGATCTCTTTGAAAAGAGTCTTTGTATTTTCATCTCTCCTTTCATATCTTCTCCCTCATTGAGAAACCGATAACGATACAGAAGATAAGCCCAACGATTACAGCGCCAGGCCCCCATAAATCTACACCCTTCGGGGAGCTGGCTATAGCTAAATTGTGAGCGAAAGCAGCCCCTGCTATCATCCCTATAACGAAGAGGGCTGAGTCTCCGTCGCCTTCACCGGACAGGAATAATTGACGCCCCGGACATCCCCCTGCCAGGGCGAAGGCCAAGCCTGCCAGAAGCATTCCCCCGAAGTTCCAGATATGGTTGTTGTGGGCAACCGGCTGTCCTACAAAACCGGCATGGAATTGCCCAAGTATGATATTCATCACAAATGCCCCTATCAAAAGCCCGAAGACCCCGGTCATAAGGTGAAAGTCCCTTATCAGGATTACGTCCCTGATAGCGCCCATGGTACAGAACCTGCTTCTCTGTGCCAGGATGCCTATCACCAGACCTATTATCAGTGAGATAATCAGGGGGGCATGCATCGCCCCAGGACCCTTCTCACTGAAGAAAATTGCCCCTGAAGATAGTTTAGGTGCAGCAACAAGAAGGATCAAGAGTCCGATCATGATAATTGGCATTATCCAGCCTACGAATTGATAGGTCTTTTGGTTTCGACCAAGGTTATACCCGGATTTCAGAAAGTATACCCCAAGTGCTACCCCTGCCGCCAGTCCGGCAAGTCCAAGGATAGCATTTCCATCTCCACCGGATAGTCTCAATAATGCCCTCCATGGACAGCCCAGAAAGACCAATGCCCCGACCATTGCAAAGAAGCCAAGCATAAACCTCACAATGGGAGCGGATCCCACCCTGGGTTTAAATTCCTTGAAAATAAGGGCAGATATGAGAGAACCGAGAACGAATCCAATAATTTCCGGCCTCATGTACTGCACAACATCCGCCCTGTGTAACCCCAGCGCCCCTGCTATATCCCTCTCAAAACATGCCACACATATCCCCATATTTGGAGGGTTGCCCCATTTTTGAAGTAACGCTGCGAATACCCCGATGAAAAGGCCTACACAAAGAATCCCCTTTTTAGAACCAAAGAACCTTAGTATGCTTTTCATAAATAAAACCCCCCTTTATCAGATATTCAATTGGGAAAATCGTACTGGTATTTAGAATATGAATTAAACCACAGCTATTGTTTCATTGCAAATAGGTAATTTTGATACTTAGACTCTGTAATTATAGGAAATACCTATAGATAGGGGCGATATTTTTATAAGCACCGTAAAAATTTCTCTTGACCAACTGAAAGGCTTTTTGTAAAATGACCACCTGGTCACCAATAGAAAGGCAGGTTGGAAAATGGGTATAGAATCCACTGAAACCAGAATGTTCCTACAATTGGATCCTGAAAAGCAGCAGCGTGTTCTGGAAGCGGCAATTGATGAGTTTTCCGATAGGGGCTACGAAAAGGCCAGCATGAATGTATTAGTACAGAAAGCAGGTATATCCAAGGGTGCCCTTTTCAAGTATTTTGGGAGCAAGAGCGGGCTATTTGCCTTCGTATACCGTATAGCACTCAACCATGTGAAAGACTATCTGCGGACCGTGCGTGATAAGAGCCAGGATGAAAATTTTTTTCAGAGACTGGAAAAAATTATGGCGGCCGGGGTGGACTTTGTCCATCGTTATCCCGGGCTGGCTCGTATCTATTACCACATTATTTTTACCGGTGACTCACCCTATAAAGACGAGATACTGAAGGAACTTCACAGGGAATCCCTAAAGTTTATTGAATCTCTTATTGAGGAAGGCATCCGACGGGGGGACATACGGCCGAACCTTGACCCAAAAACAACTGCGTTTGTGCTGGAATGTGTGCTGGATAGGTTTTTACAGGCTCACCATTTGCAGTTTCTTGACCATTCGCTGAGGTTGCACGGCGCTTCTGCGGAGGAATCCAATCAGTGGATTCAGAAGATTGTTGAGCTTTTTAAAAGAGGATTAGAAAACGATTCAAAAAAAAGCTGGGGGGTAGACAAGTGAAAATTATAAGGCAAGTTTTTGTAATTGCATTATTGGTTTTGCTGTTGGCTAACATTTCAACACATTCCATGGCTCAATCCAGAAAGGGTCAGCGCCCTCTTCCAACTATTCGGTTTGGCGCTTTGCCGGTGATTCAGGCACTTCCCCTTTTTGTTGCGTTTGAGAAAGGCTACTTTACTCGACATGGTGTTACAGTAGAATTGATTCCTTTCAATTCTGCGCTGGAAAAAGATGTGGCCCTCACCGCAAGGGAAATCTCCGGGTATTTCGGTGATATGATGACCCCTATGGTACTCAATGCCAATGGGATACATGTAAGAATGGCGGCGACCATCTTTAATTCCACAAATAATCAACGCACTTTTGCGATTCTGGCAGCCCCAAATTCGCCGAACAGGACATTGAAAGAACTGACTGAGGCTGGAATTGCAGGCTCCTCCAACACCATAATCGAATACATCACCCTAAAAATCTTGAGTTTCCATGATATACAAATGGAAAACCTCAATATGATTGAAACAAAAAACATTCCCATCCGGCTTCAGATGCTGCTGAGCGGTCAGGTGCCGTCTGCAACACTACCGGAGCCCCTTGTCACCCTGGCAGAGTTGAAGGGTGCCAGGGTTGTAGCCGATGATGCAGGGAAAGGAATATCACCCACCATTCTGGCATTTCGTTTAGAATTCCTTAAAGAGCATCCCGCTGAAGTTAAGAAATTTCTTGCCGCTGTACACGAGGCAATGTCTTTCATCAACCAAAATCCCAAAGAAGTGCGTCCCATCATGAATCGTTATTGCAGAATACCCGAACCCCTGCAACAGGATTTTATTATTCCAAAATTTCCAAAACTCACGGCGCCGGACTACAATCAGGTGATGGACGTGTATAACTGGTTGAGGAAAAAGGGGATTATTAAGGCAGAAATGAACTATAAGCAGATGGTGTCAGATGGGTACCTCCCCTGAATTTTTACAGATTCAAGGATTGACGAAGGTCTTCCCCAATAGTGGTGCGCCTAAGGTTGTGCTTCAGGAGGTGAACTTGAGCCTCCATGCCTGTGATTCCATCGCCGTGGTTGGTCCTTCCGGTTGTGGGAAAACTACCATGCTGCTCATCATTTCCGGCTTATTGCCTTCCACACGGGGTAGTATTACCCTGGAAGGCGAGTTCATTTCGAAGCCTACCTATAAAATGGCTGTGGTTTTGCAGGAGTACGGCCTTTTTCCCTGGAAAACAGCGAAGGAGAATATCGTGCTGGGTGCACAGATGCGCAATATAAAGATTCCCGCGAAGACTCTGGGAGCCTTGAAAAGGGAGTTAGGCATCGAAGGGCTCGACCACCTTTACCCCCACCAGCTCAGCGGTGGACAGCGTCAGCGGGTAGCATTGGCCAGGGCTCTGTTGCTGAACCCCAAATTGTTGCTTTTGGATGAGCCCTTTGCCGCGCTGGACACCATAACCCGTGAACATCTGCAAAACCATCTGCTGACCCTTTTCCATCACAGGAATTTCAGCTTTATCCTGGTCACCCATAATATCGAAGAGGCTGTGTTTCTGGGACGTCGCATTGTCGTGTTGAATGAACACACATCAGGCATTCAAACCATTATAGACAATCCCGGAATGGGCCAACGGGATTACAGGGAACGACCGGAATTTTTCCAGCAGGTTCTCCTTCTGCGCCATACACTGAAGGAGGCTGAATGAGAAAGTTACCTGTAATGCCTTACCTGGGGACTATTCTGGTAGTTATCTGTTTGTGGTATGTCTTTTCATTAGTATTGGGGAATAATCTGCTGCCAGGACCTTTGCCCACATTTATCAGATTCGTTGAGGAAATTGGGCAGGCCTGGTTTTGGAAGCACATTCAGTCCAGCGCTTATCGTATTCTTGCAGGTCTGGCCTGCGCTTTTCTTACTGCTGTTCCTCTGGGGTTGTTACTGGGCAGCAGCAGGCGACTGGACAGGCTGTTTACGCCCTTCATCTATCTGAGCTATCCCATTCCTAAGATCGTTTTTTTGCCGATTATTCTTTTGCTGTTCGGTTTGGGAGATGCCGGTAAGATTATACTGATCGCCCTCATTATCTTTTTTCAACTGCTCATCACTACCCGGGACTCAGCTCGACAGGTGGGGAGAGAGATGATTTACGCCTTTAAATCCCTGGGGGGAAATCGCTGGCATTTTTTCAGGCACGTGGTGTGGCCTGTCAGCCTGCCGGGCATCTTCACTTCTCTCCGCATCGGCGTCGGCATCGCTGTTGCCGTTCTCTTCTTCGTGGAATCTATAGGCACCAGATATGGACTGGGATTCTACATCATTGATGCCTGGGGAAGGGCCGATTATCCTGCGATGTTTGTAGGCATAATAGGCCTCTCAGGGATCGGGATTGTCCTTTACGAATCATTTGACCTTTTGGAAAAGAGGGCTTGCCAATGGCAAAGATCATAGAGAAAAAATACCCAACTGTGAATCAGGTGACGGATACCCAGCGAATAGGCATGGTGAAAGAGATATTCTCCACAATCACCGGAAAATATGACTTCCTGAATCATTTTCTAAGTCTGCGTCGAGATATAGCCTGGCGACGATTTGCCGTAAAGAAAATGCGATTTTTTAAGACGTACCGTTTTTTGGATGTGGCAACAGGCACGTGTGATCTGGCCATTGAGGCAGCACTGCACTATCGGGACATTCAGGTGGTGGGATTGGATTTCGTCCAGGAAATGATGGATTTAGGAAAGAAAAAGATTGCAAGAAGAAAACTGTGGCCAAGGATAAGAACGCTAACAGGAGATGCACTGCATATTCCTTCTCCATCTAACAGCTTTGATGCGGCTGGCATAGCTTTCGGTATACGAAACATCCCGGATAAAACCCGCACCCTGAAGGA
>JBAZOX010000116.1:0-7952 GCA_041648535.1 Desulfobacteria bacterium
CAGAATGAAGGATTTGATACCCCGGCAGATGTTTGAAGTAGTTATTCAAGGTGCCATAGGCAGTAAAGTCATAGCAAGAGAAACTATCAGACCTCTAAGAAAGAACGTTACTGCAAAATGCTACGGAGGAGACATCACAAGGAAGAGAAAACTGTTGGAGAAACAGAAAGAGGGGAAAAAGAGGATGAAACAGATTGGAAAGGTTGAAATCCCTCAGGAGGCATTTTTGGCAATATTAAAGTAAAAGGTGAAAGGTGAAAGGTGAAAGCCGATAGCCGAATGCCTACATAGAAGTATCCGTTCACAGTTTACGGTTTGCAGTTAATAGTTGGCAAAAACTTGAATCTGTGTCCGTTCATTGAATACAAACCGTAAACGGTGAAAGGTGAACGGTTACACATAGAAAGGATATTTGATGAAGAAAAAATCGGTAATCAGAGAATGGGTTGAGGCAATTGTAATTGCTGTTGTTTTGGCCCTTATAATAAGAGCCTTTGTGGTTCAGGCATTTAAGATTCCTTCCGGCTCCATGGAGAAAACATTACTGGTTGGCGATCACATCCTGGTTAATAAATTTATTTATGGTACAAAAATTCCCTTTACCGGTATCAAAATCCTTTCTTTCAAAAAGCCCCAAAGGGGTGATATAATAGTTTTTGTTTTCCCTGAGGATAGGAAAAAGGACTTTATAAAGAGGGTTGTTGGTGTAGAAGGTGACAGGGTTGAAATAATAAACAAGAAGGTTTATATTAATGGTTCCCTGTTTGATAACCCCTTTGCGGTGAATGATGATGAGACTATTATACCGAGGGGTATCCAGCCGAGGGACAATTATGGTCCAGTGGTTGTTCCCAAAGACTCTCTTTTTGTAATGGGGGATAATAGAGACCATAGTTATGATAGCCGGTATTGGGGGTTTGTAAAATTGGAAGAGGTGAAGGGTAATGCCTTTATTATATATTGGTCATGGAATGGACTGGAGAGCAATCTTAGATGGAAAAGGATTGGGAGTTTAATTCGTTAGTAATGATTAGGAGGATTCAAGGGGTCAAGGAATCAAGGATTCAAGTAGGGGCAATCCCTTGTGGTTGCCCTGTAGGTTGAGAGGTAAACCGTGAATTATACAGAAAAGAAGGAAGTCATAGATAAGGCTGAAATGGAACGGGCACTGCTCCGTATATCCCATGAGATAGTGGAGAGAAACAAGGGGATTAAGAACCTGGTCCTTATTGGAATTCGGACCAGGGGTATTTATATAGCCAGGCGAATCGCTACGTATATCCGTCAGATTGAGAGTGTGGATATCCCCGTTGGCGTATTGGACATAACCCTTTACAGGGATGATCTCGGCTCTAATTCCAATCAGCCCATAATCCATAAGACGGACATACCGTTTTCAATAACCGGTAAGAGGGTAGTCCTTGTAGATGATGTATTGAATACAGGGAGGAGTATCAGGGCAGCCTTAGATGGGCTGATGAGCATTGGGCGGGCCGAGGTTATCCAGTTGGCGGTCCTCGTGGATAGGGGGCATAGAGAGCTTCCCATTCAGGCAGATTATATTGGTAAAAATCTTCCCACATCCAGGGATGAAGTGGTAAGGGTTATGCTGGAGGAAGAAGAGGCTGTAGATAGAGTGGTTCTTCAGGGTAAGGTCAACTTAAAATAAAAGGCTATTAGCCTATAGTCTATAGTCTATTAGCCTAATTATGGAAGAAAAGGTGACAAATATGGGTTATGATCTAATTATCAGAAATGCCAGGCTGAAAGACCATGGCCCATCCGTGGACATCGGTATAAAAGACGGGAAGATCCGGAATATTGGAGATATAAAAGATACGGCGCCCCAGGACAGAGAGATCAATGCGGAAGATAACCTTGTAATCCCGGGTTTTGTAAACTCCCATACCCATCTCGATAAAGCGGATCTTCTTTCTAAAATGAAACCTTCTCAGTTCGGCGGTACCTTAGAGGAAAATAGAAGACTGATACGGGAATTTAAAGAAAACTATACGATTGCCGAGGTAAAAGAGAGGGCGGGCAGGGTAATAAGAGAGATGGCTAAAGAGGGTATTACTGCTATAAGGACACAGGTTGATGTTGACCCTACGGCAGAACTCTTGCCCTTGAAGGCAATATGTGAATTGAGAAAAGAGCATGCTCATTTAGTAGACATTGAGATATGTGCCTTTCCTCAAGAAGGAGTTTTTAAACAAGGCGCGAGAGATTTGCTGGAACAAGCCTTAAATGATGGGGCTGATCTGCTTGGTGGACTTCCTTTAGTGGAAAAGACGGAAAGAGAGCAAAGAGGGCATATTGATGTTCTCTTTGAAATTGCAAAGAATTATGATGTGGAACTGGATGTCCAAATAGACGAGTCCAACAACCCTGAAGATTTCATGCTGCCATATTTAGTGGAAAAGACGATTAATGAAGACTATCAGGGAAGGGTCTCGGCTACACATTGTATCTCTCTCTCCAAGGTTGATAACAGAATAGCAATTGGAATAATAAAAAGGGTTAAGGAAGCAGGAATTAATGTTATAGTAACGCCAAGTTGTAATCTTATAACCGGTTTCCCAGAGATTAAAGGCTCACGACCGTATAACAGTATAACGAGGGTAAAGGATTTAGTTGAAAACGGTGTAAATGTGGCAATGGGTACCGATAATATAAGGGATATTTTTTACCCGTTGGGCAATGGAAGTATGATAAGAGAGATGCACGTCTTAGCGACTGCCACCAGAATGAGCAGGGTCGAGGATGTAGAGCATATATTTGATATGGCATCTTTGAATGGCGCTAAGATATTAAATCTGGATTATGGAGTTGATGTAGGGAGACAGGCTGACCTGCTTATTACCGGTTCCACTACGAAAAGAGGGGTGATAAGCAGCCGGGAAATTATCCCTTATGTGGTAAAAAATGGGAGAGTGGTAAATTTAGGCTAATAGCCTATAGCCTACAGCCTATTAGCCTTTTAAATTAAGGGAGTTTGTATGCGTGATGATGAAATAGACAAGATTATACAAAGATCATACGATCTTCACTTTCACATAGGACCTGACATTCTTCCCCGCAAATACAACGTCCGGGAGTTAATCCAGCAGGAGCAAGGGAAAATAGCGGGTATTGCTTTAAAGTCCCATAGTTTTCCAACAATCACCGGTATAATTGCTTCTGAGGAGAGAAAAAGTGCCCTAAAATTATTCGGCTCTGTTACTATGAACTATTTTATGGGAGGATTTAACCCCAGTGCAATCTATGCTTCATCTACCATGTCTAAGAACTTTCCGATTATAGTATGGTTTCCAACTATACATGCGGAAAATCACTTGAGGCATAACTACAGTAATTATGAAATACCTCCTGAGTGGGTTAAAGATCCGGAGTTTAAACCCCGGATTAAGACTGAACTTAAAGCTGTAAGGGTAACAGACTGGAACAATTCCCTGTTTGATAAGTGTGTAAGGGTCTTAAAGATGATCAAGAAGATGGGTTGTATCATGGCTACGGGACATCTATCATGGGAAGAGACAGAGGTTCTGGCAACAGAGGCATTGAAAGAGGGTATTAAGGTAATAATCACCCATCCGAACCAGAAGGATATTGCAATGCCTTTAAGGACTCAAAAGGATCTGGCAAAAAAGGGGGCATATATAGAGCACTGTTATGTAATGTATCTTGATAGAGACAATAAGGATGACTACCCATTGGATGAGATGGCAGATAAGATCAATGAGGTAGGTGCCGACCAATGTATCCTGAGCTCTGATGCAGGGCAAATGGGAAATCCATGCCCCAGTGAATCATTGAAGGAGTTCGTTAAATTGCTTTTAAAAGAGGGGATAACAAAGTCACAATTTGAGAAGATGTTGATAAAAAACCCGGAAACAATACTGGGGATAAGGTAACTACTCAGGTTGTTTAGACTGTAGGCTGAAGGCTGTTAGTCACTGCGCATTGACCGAATCAAGGCGCTCTGAGCTTCGTATGGTCGCGCATGATTTCCTCCTACAGCCTATCCACCTGAGCAGTTACTACTTGGGATAAGAGGAGGTTAAAGGAAGATGGGCATAAAAGACATACTAAAGAAGATAGAGGATACTGAGATTCCAGAAGTGAATAAGGTTGCTGTGGCCTTTTCCGGAGGACTGGATTCCGCTTTAGGGATAGAACTCCTTAGAAGGAAATACAAGGCAAAAGAGATCGTTCCAGTAACCGTGGATGTAGGTCAGGGAGAAGAAGAGATTGAAGAAGGCAAGGTTAAAGCATCTCAGTTGGGCATTCAACTTATCTGGTTAGAAGCCAGGGAAGAGTTTACCGAAGAGTGGATAGCAATGGCAATCCAGGCGAATTCAAACTATCTTGGATATCCGGTGTCTACCTCTATGACACGCCAGTTAATAGCAAAAAAGGTAGCGGAGGTGGCAGTTGCCAATAACTGTGATGCTATTATGGAGGGCTCCAGTGGTAAGGGGAATGACCAGTATAGAATGCACAACGTCTTTAAGATGTTTGCCCCAAATCTGGAGATACTGGTTCCTGTTAGAGATTTTGATCTGACCAGACTGGAAGAGATGGAGTTGTGCAGGGAGTGGGGCGTTCCGGTAACAGAGCAGATAACCGGTGGAGATGACAAGACCATGTGGTGTAGATCCATTGCCAGTGGGGCAATCGATTTAAACCAGGAACTGCCGGAGGATATATGGATGTGGTATCAGCCTCCGGAGTTGGCATCGGATAAGGGTGACATTGTTGAATTGAAGTTTAAGGGGGGGATTCCTATTGCTTTAAATGGGAAAGAGATGCCCCTTGGTGATATAGTGCCGGAGTTAAATGAGATTGGTGGAAGGAATGCTATTGGTAAGATTGACATGTTTGAAGACGGAATCATGGATTTGAAGAGCAGAGAGCTATACGAGGCCCCTGCTGCCACTGTAATACTCAAGCTTCATAGAGATCTGGAGCAGTTTTGTCTGACTAAGGATGAGATTCAGTTTAAGAGTGCAGTTGACCAAAAATGGGCATACCTGATCTACCATGGTATGGCATACCATCCACTGAAAGGGGATCTGGATGCCTTTATTAAGCAGTCTCAAAAGGTGGTGAATGGCAGGTACAGGATAAAACTTTACAGGGGGAATATAGATATCTTAGAAAGAGAAAGCGATACAGGGTTATTCTATCCGGAGATCAGGTCGATCAAGACCGGGGGGTTCGATCAGAGGATGTGTGCCGATGCTGCCCGCATCCGGGGATTACCTTTTGAGATACTGGCAAAGAGGAATAAAAAATTGTAAATCGTGAGTCGTGAATCGTGAATCGTGAATTGGTTTACGACTTACGACTTACGATTTACGAACTTAGACAGAGAGGTAGAGGAAATTGACTAAGCTATGGGAAAAGGGTTACTCATTAAACGATGAGATGGAAAAGTTTACTGTTGGGGATGACTTTTTGCTGGATCAAAAACTGGTAAAAATGGATGTAATTGCAAGTATAGCCCATGCCAGGATGCTTACCAAGATAGGGATATTGAAAGAAGATGAGTTTGCCAGACTCAAAGGTGCATTAGTGGAGATACTGAGGCTCTATGGTGAAGATAAATTTCATATCGAAGTGGAAGATGAGGATGTTCATACAAAGGTTGAGAACTATCTAACCGATAGACTTGGCGATCTCGGCAAAAAAATTCATACAGCCCGTTCAAGGAATGACCAGGTAATAGTCGATCTCAGGCTTTACACCAAAGAAAGACTCCTGGAGATACTGAAGTCTCTCCTGAGATTCTGTGAAACCCTATGGGAATTCAGTAAAGAAAATGAGGTGGTTATAATGCCCGGGCGTACCCATACACAGCCGGCTATGCCGTCTTCAGTGGGATTGTGGGCGTCTGCTTTGTTAGAATCCCTTTTAGATGATTTCATACTAATGAGGACTGCTTACGATATAAACAATCAGTGTCCTTTAGGATCAGCCGCAAGCTATGGAGTACCTCTGGACATTGACAGACAGTTAACCTCTGACCTTTTAGGTTTTGAAAAGGTTCAGAACAATGTTTTATATGCAAATAACAGCCGGGGGAAGACAGAGTCAATCGTCTTATTTGCTCTTTCCCAGGTTATGTTGGATCTCAGTAAATTAGCAACAGATCTGATTCTGTTCAGCACCAGAGAATTCGGTTATTTTAATTTGCCGGAAGAGCTCTGCTGTGGCAGCAGCATAATGCCTCAAAAGAAAAACCCGGCCGGTATGGAGCTGATAAGGGCAAAGACCTCTACTATGCTTTCCTACCTATTCCAGGTTACCGGCACTATTAAGGCGTTACCGTCAGGGTATAACCGGGACCTCCAGGAGACCAAGTCTCCGCTATTAAAGGGTATGGACCTGGTAGAATCTTCTATTAAGGTCTGTGATCTGGTTATCTCCCGTTTGAAGGTAAATAAAGAAGTTTTAGACCGGTCATGTACCCCAGAGATCTTTGCAACCGATAGGGCACTGGAGTTGGTGAAAGAAGGCAAGCCCTTTAGGGACGCCTATAGAGAGGTTGCCGCCAATTTAGATAAACTGGAGATAACTGCCTCCTACAAGGATATTTTCTCCAGGAAACATATTGGCGCTGCCGGAAATCTGGGGCTCCCCATGTTAAAGGATCAGATCGACAGCAAGATGGAGTGGGTTGGAAAGGAAAAGAGAGCATTTGAAGCAAGGCTTGAGGAGTTGAAGATGTAGGGGCAGGTTTTAAGCCTGCCCATACTGTGGGGTTGAGGAGTAAAGAATTCTATGGAGATGAGAGTGATCAATTGGGAGCGAGTAGAGAACGAAGCTGTAGAAATTCTGAGTAGGTACATCCAGATAGATACGACCAATCCACCTGGCAACGAAATAAAAGGGGCGCTGTTCTTAAAGGAGAAACTGGAAAGAGAAGGGTTTGAGTGCGTAGTTTTAGAGTCTGAAAAAGGAAGGGGAAATATCGTTACCAGGTATAAAGGTGATGGAACCCTCCCCCCCCTTCTCCTGTTACACCATATAGACGTAGTGCCAGCCGAAGCTGATAAGTGGCTTCATCCTCCATTTTCAGGGAAAGTGCTGGATGGAGAAATATGGGGGAGAGGGGCATTTGACTGCAAATCTCTTGGGGTAATGGAACTGATGGCACTGCTATTACTTAAGAGATCTGGCTTCAAATCCAGAAGGGATATAATATTCTTTGCTACCAGTGATGAAGAGGCAGGGGGCAAATACGGTGTTGAATGGATGGTGAATAACCATTTTGATTTACTTAAAACTGAGTTTGTTATAAACGAAGGGGGGCTTCCTGGGTTTTCTGTAAATGACAAGAGCCTTTACCTGTGTCAGACAGCAGAAAAGGGTGTCTGTTGGGTCAGACTGACTTTCAAAGGGACCCCTGGCCACGCATCTATGCCCACTGGAAAGAACTGTATATCGGATATGGCCACGGCTATTGAACGGATAAGCAAGTATCAATCTCGATTGCAACAATCTCCTATAACAG
This sequence comes from Desulfobacteria bacterium, assembly GCA_041648535.1. Lineage (GTDB taxonomy): Bacteria > Desulfobacterota > UBA8473 > UBA8473 > UBA8473 > UBA8473. The sequence goes on from JBAZOX010000116.1 coordinate 7,520, forward strand.
CCAGGTTAATTGAAGGTCTTGCGAAAGAACAGAGCTTTATGGAAGAAGAAGAATTTATGGGATTGCTGGATAATGCTTCATCTTCACAGGTCATTGATAGAATTCCTGATAAGGGATTGAAGACTATCCTGAATACCATGCTCCGTAACACCTTTGTTCCTACAGTTGTCCAGGGTGGGAAAAAGACCAATGTTATTCCAAGCGAGTGCTACTGCGAGATGGACTGCAGGATGCTTCCCGGTGAAAATCCAGAAAGCATCATTGGAGAATTAAAAGCAGCCTTGGGAGATATTACAAATTTTGATTTAGAGATCCTCGGTTCATCCACCCCGACAGAGTCTAAAATACCCACCGAACTCTATTCTACTATCGAGAGGTGTACAAAAAGGCACGACCCTGAAGCCAGGTTGATCCCTTTTATATCGTCTGGAGC
>JBAZOX010000117.1:0-7928 GCA_041648535.1 Desulfobacteria bacterium
AGACCGCTATTTCCCTCTGTTCTTATCAAATGGGACACGTCTACATCTTCTTTCTTTAACCCTTCAATGAGCATCTCTCCAAATTGATCGGACCCAACCACCCCAACAAATCCTGAAGAATGTCCCAGCCTTGAAACCCCTACTGCTACATTGGCAGCAGAACCACCATGAAATATCTCTAAGTCTTGAACTGCGACTTCCTCATCTGCAACAGGGAATCTACTTACCATCGCAATGAGATCTATATTAAGAGCACCTATTGATATGACGTCTAGCATCTTCTTGCCTCGTTCATGGAGTCGGAAATCGGAAATCGGAAATGGGGTTTTTTCTTTGTTCGACTCTCGACTTACTACTACTCCGACACATTGTCATTCCGAGGAGCGCAGCGACAAGGAATCTCACAAATGAGACCCTGGAGGGAAGATTCTTCACTCCCTTTGGTCGTTCAGAATGACATAAAACATGAATTGTCGGAGTAGTATTACGACTTACGATTCACGACTTACGATTTACGACTTCTCACTCCTGAATAGTTACCAATTTATCAACAAAACAGAGATAGTGTCAAGGGATAAAAAGCATCCTTGAGGTTATTGAGGTATGCGTTTGGAAGATAAGAGGGGTCTACACTTAAAGTGAAGACCCCTCTATTTGCAAGGTAGTGAGGTAGGCTCAATTTCCTTGCTGATAATTTAGAACTGACTGCTTAATTATTTTCCAAAGTACTTTGCCATCTCTGGTGGATAGAGATGTGGGACTTCTATCCAGTCGCTTAAACCAAGAACCTTCCCGCCTTTAACCTGATAGAGTCTTATTGCATTACTGGCTCTGCGGTCATTCGGTTTGATGGTTACAGGAGCTCCCAGGTCGAATTCTCCCCTGTAGTTTTTCATACGTTCAAAACCGTATTTTATGTAATTATCTCCGGTGAGTCCTTTATACCCTTTTGCCTTGTATGCCAATCTGGTTGCCCCCATGACTACCTCTGCGAAGTGAAAACCTCGGATATACCCCTCAACGAGTTTCTTGCCTCGATATTTCATTCGAAGTTCACTGAGCTTTTTTATACTGGGACGGTCGTCTACCTCCATATAGGTATAGGTATTGAAGATGTAACCCTCAAGCATCTCAGGGGGTACTCTGCGAAGCATCTCCGTCCCCATGGTCCACCAGAATGCTGCTATACCGATCTTCCCCTTAAGACCAAGGGCATTAAAGTTTTTGATAAATACCGTGCCTATCTGGCTGAGCCCCTGAAGCCATATCCAGTCTACACCCTTGTCTCTAAGCCTCAGGATCTGAGCCGTGAGGTCTATGGGGACAACAGGTGCAAACTCCTGCCCCACCACATCAACCCCTATCTGTTTGCCGAATCTTATCCCAGGCTCAGTAGCTGCACGGCCGTATGCAGCGTCCGGTCCTATTATCCCAACCTTGGGTATCCCTGACTTCCCCTTCTTCTCCCAATCTTCTTTTGCCCACTTTAAGAAGGCGCCAAATCCATCGGCGTAGCTACAGCCATCAAGAAAGATATTACCGGGCGGGTATAACTGCGAGTCACTCTGACCGATGTTATAACATGCAATGCCATCCTTTTCCATGGTCTTCTTCAGTGCTTCACCATCAGGGGAAGAAAAGAGGGCAAGGAATTGAGCACCTGATTGCTTGAACCTTTTGTAGTGGGACCATGTTCTGGACATCATATTGCCGGTTTCTCCCCAAGGAATTTCGAATTGATGACCATCCAATCCTCCCTTTTCATTTACGTAACGATAATAGTCTTGTGTCCCCTCAAATATTTCGGGGACAAGAATACCATAAGGGCCGGTTAGGTCAATTATATAGTAGTGTCTTATCGGTGGCTTCGCCTCTGCTGAGGAAGCATAGACAATTAAAGCCATCAACAATATTCCAGCCCAAAAAAACTTCATCAAATTACGTAAGATTTTTCCTTTCATCTCCCCTCCTTTTTAATCCTGCCAACTTACATCAATCCAAGATTGCTCAATATATCCGCAAACTCAGACTCATGTTTTGCGTACTCTCTTATTGCCCTTTCTAATAGCTTCGATCTAAATCCTGCCCTTGTTATCACTTGCTACTGATATCTCTACAGGCCTTCTGTCCAGAATATCGAAGTTATGGTAAGTATTTTTGAACTGGGATTGTTGAATCGAGCGCTAACAGCATTAAAGATGTGGGAGAAGTGCTCCTGAAAACCGATTATATCGAAGAGAACTTGATATGAAAGAGAAGAGCAAATTCGACGGGAAAGATTCATACAGAGGAGACACCCTCCCTTGGATGTCTCCTCTGTCGTTCTTATTTTTGAAATAGCTTAGCCATATCATCTGGATACAGATGGGGGGCATCTATCCAGTCGCTGTACCTGACAAGCTTTCCACCCTTAACCTGGTAGAAAAGCATCTTCTTTGCAGTCCTTCGGTCATTGGGCATAATATCAAAAGGTGCACCCAGATCCCAGGGAGTCTTCCAGTTCTTAAAGGTCTCCATCGTTTTCATATAGTTCTCACCAGTGAGACCCTTATACCCATATTTTCCCAGGGTTCTCTTTGTAAGCTCTATTACAAACTGGGTAGCCCTTACACCCCTCACATAGTACTCATCAGCAGCTTTTTTATGATACTTCTGACGAATTTCCGTACATTTTTTGATGCCGGGGTGATTCTTCTCCACCTGGGGCAGATAGTTATAACTGTTGAATATGTACCCTTCAGAAAAGTTGGGCCCGATACGTCTCAGCATCTCGGCACCGGTCACCCACCAGAAACCGGCAACAGGTATTTTCCCCTGCAGCCCAAGAGAGGCCATATTCTTCATAAATACGGTTGCTATCTGACTCAACCCCTGCATCCATATCCAGTCCACACCCTTCTCTTTGAGCCTTAATATCTGGGGTGTTATATCGATGGGGACAACAGGGACAAACTCCTGCCCTACCACATCAACACCGATCTTTTTACCAAACCTCTGACCGGGTTCAAGGGCAGCCCTGCCATAAGCTGTATCTGGACCAATGATACCAACCTTCATTGTGCCCTTTTTCCCTGCTTTATCCCATTCTGCCTTCGCCATCTTTAAAAAAGTCCCAAATCCTTCACCGTAGCTTGGGCCGTCTATATATGCCCATCCCGGAGGATAAAGTTGTGGATCGCTCTGACCGTAGTTGAGTGGGCAGAATATCTTATCTTTCACCAGTGTATTCTTCAGGGCCTCACCATCAGGAGAGGATGCCAACCAGAGCAACTGAGCCCCTGACTGTTTGTACTTCTTGTAGTGGGACCATGTCCTGGCCATCATATTACCGGTCTCTCCCCAGACAAGGTCTACCGGGTAGCCGTCAATCCCCCCTTGTTCATCTACCAATCTGTAATAATCGAGCTTGGCCTCCCAGACATCTGGAACAAGAATGCCGTAAGGGCCTGTCAGATCAACAATACCATAGTGTTTAATCGTTGGCTTTCCTGCTTCTGCCGTGGATACAAAAACAGCCATCGTTCCAAACAGCAAAATAGCAAGTCCAACAATCATCAAACTCATAAGCCTTTTTCTCATTTGTTTTACCTCCTCCTTCTGGTGATTATTTCTTTTCTGCCTCAACCATCGTACTCCCAACTTTATCAGTCTCAAATCTCTGTCTCAACCCACCTGACGGAGAGATTACCACTATTGTCCCTCTTGCCTTCCACTCGGCAGTACCGGTCTCTATCGCTTGCCACGCAATAGCAGCAAGGGAAGGAATCTTGAGGATAGTCATGGGCACTTCAAACTGAACTGTTTTCCCTGCTGGAACATCCACCCAGACCTCTTCCGTCTTGGAATCTGCCGGAAAGAAGATAACGGTTTCCTCAGAGAGCCCAAAGGCTATGCTCGAAACAACGATATCGAACTTGTTGGGATTGCTCACCTCAAAGGTAACTGTAATGTCGACCTTGGGGACCGTGGCCAGAAGGGCATTGGCTGGGACTTCAACCGGCCCCATCTTTTTATCCTCCCCCATGCCCATAAGCTTGAGCCACCCGCTCTTTGATTCTCCCTTGGCGAGTTTCTGAGCCATAAGAATCTTGTCGCTGAGGATCTTCTCCGCTCCCATCTGTAGTGCCACATTCTTTAGTTCAAATTTTAATTCCTGAGGTGTAGGTGGTGCCTTTTTTGCGATGCCTTTTTGTCCACCTATAGCCATAGTAGAAATACCAAAGAAAAAGATAGAAGCTAATGTAACCAAAAATAATCTTTTACCCATTGTTCTTTTACCTCCTTTCTAAATTTTTGAATATCTAGGGTCAGACCCGTAGCATACAATACTAAATGTCGGTTCAGACCCCAATGGTTACAGGTTGTTAGGTTCACAGTTCACGGTTGGTTGCTCTAACCTTGAACCGTGAACCTTGGAACTTTGAACCTGAGTAGTTACTCCCTATTAATAATTGAAGGGATGCAGCCTGTAGGACTGTTTAAACAACTCCCACCTATGAGCAATCCCTCTGGGTTCAAAGATCAAAAAGAGCATTGTCACAACGGCAAAGGTAATCAAACCCATAGAGGACACTATATTCCCACCTGTACCACCCATTATATTGTCCAGTATTGGAGCAACATAGTTAACACCTTCACCCAGAAGCCTCCAGAAGACCGCAGCAAAGATAGCCCCCATTATTGACCCCAGTCCTCCAACGATACAGAATGCCGCATAATAAACGGTATCAAGTATAGGAAAAAACTCCGTGTTTATATAGGTTACATAGTGGCCCCACAGGGCTCCGCCGATTCCTGCATAGAAGTTACCAACAGCAAAAGAAAGCAACTTATAACGGAAGATATCTATCCCCATGACCTCTGCGGCAATGTCGTTGTCTCGAATTGCAACGAATGCCCTCCCTGCCTTTGTCCTTACAAGGTTCTTTACCGCAATGCCCATTATCAGAGTGATAACAGCTACAAGATAAAAATACCTGAAATCCGTATTAAAGGCAAACCCGAACAAAACAGGTGTGGCACACTGTATGCCCTCTGACCCAAAGGTCCATTTTCTGAAGACCTCATTTACCAGATAGAAGAATATAAAATGGGCGGAGATAGTGGGTATAACCATATAAAGCCCCTTACACCTCACAGTTGATGTCCCTATTATCAGGCCGTATAGGGCAGCCCCCAGGCCAGCCATTGGCAGGGCAAAGAAGAAGTTCCACCCCAGGTGATGCGTGAGCAGGGCGGACACATAGGCTCCAAAGCCGACAAATCCAGCATGCCCCAGGGTAATCTGATAAGTATAGCCGATCATCACCTGAATGCCAAACATGGCAATCATCGTTGTGCCAATTATTATTCCCAGGCTCAAGAGATGTCCCTTTAAAAAGAAAGGGATAGTAAATAGAAAAATGAGAAATAGAATGAACAGGGTCCAGTGAGTCTTGGTCCTCAGTATCGCCCTATCCTGGCTGTATTTTACATCGAAAACTCCACAAGGTCTTCCCTTCATTTATCAACTACCTCCTGCTACTAGATTCTCTCTATCCTCTCCAGTCCGAAGAAACCATAAGGCCGCCAGAAGCTAATCAGAAACATAACGATAAAAGGGGCTGTTTCGGCAATTCCACCACCCATAACATCAGTAGCATAGCCTCCCACAAGGGCCTGTACTATACCTATCACCAGGCCAGCAATGATAGCACCCGGGAAAGACTCCAGGCCCCCAAGAAGCGCCACGATTATCCCATAAACACCCACAAAGTCAAGGTCCTGGCTGATCCCCTGCATTGCCCCCACAAAATAGGCCGTTATGAGGAATAAGAGGAGGCAGATGACCCATGTATTGGAGAATACCCTTAATACCCTGATCCCCAGATTCTCGGAAACGATAACGTCCTCGGCAGTAACCCTCATAGCCAGTCCTGAGCGGGTGAACTTGAAATAAAGCATCAAGGCTATAATCGTAAGACTACTAATAACTATGCACCAGATCATTATCTCTGGTATGCCAATCTCGCCCACAAACACAGTGGGCCGACCGGCCAGCCATGTAGGGAACATCTTGGGGTTGCCTCCCCAGAAAAAAAAGGTAACGCCACGAAGAAAAAACCATATCATTGTGCCGCAGAGGATAGGGGCTAAAATAGGCTGTCCAATTAGTGGCTGGAGTATAACCCGGTTCAATAACCAGCCAACAAGGGCAACAGCAATGATCGTTAGCGCTATGGCCGGAACGACAGGTAATTTACTAAGTAATGTCCATGCAAGGTACGCTGCGATTAATAACAATCCTCCCGGGGCAAGGTTGAGTATCTTGGTCGCTTTATAGACTATCACTACCCCCAGGGCTGCCAGGGCATAGATAAGACCGATGGCTATTCCGCTGATCATAAGCTGGATAAAGGTATTCATTCTAAGTTATCCTCCCATTTTATTCAACACTGTGCATGCTGATCTCAGTTTTTATAACTCCCTTTCTACCGTCCCTGTATGTTACATGTGCCTCCACACTTATGGTCTCTTTATCCTGATATAGAGATTCAATTATATCCTTGTACCGAGTTTCTACAAATGTCCTCCTCAATTTCCTCGTCCTTGTCAGCTCGGCCTCATCAGGATCAAATTCCTTATGTAGGTTAACAAACCTCTTTACACGGGCAAACTCCGGTATATCTTTGTTAACCTTCCTGATCTCACCTGCTATCAAACCGGCTACCTCCGGTTTTTGTGAAAGGTCCACAAATGTGGTATAGGCTATACGTTTCTTTTCCGCCCATCTGCCAACGTTTCCGTAGTCAATATTTATCAGGGTGCCTATGTAATCTCTGTCTTTACCTCCCACAGCCATACAGTCCCTGATATATGGACTGAAACGCAGGCGTGTCTCAATATACTGAGGGGAATACTTCTCACCGTTCTTCAGTTCGAGAAGTTCATCTACCCTGTCCCAGTAGATAAGGTGTTGTTCCTCGTCAAAGAAACCGGAATCTCCTGTATGGTACCAGCCGTCCCTTATCTTTTCTGCCGTTGCCTCAGGGTTTTTATAATAACCGGAGAAGATCCCGGGGTTCTTTACAACAATCTCGCCATCAACGATCTTTACCTCACACCCCTCGATAGGGGTTCCAACACTATCGTATTTAAAATCGGTGCTTCTTGGGATTGTTACAAGGCTTGCCTCTGTAGAACCGTAAATGTTCTTGAGATTTAATCCTAAGGCGTGAAAGAATCGTATAATATCAGGGCTTACCGCTGCCCCTGCAGTATAGCCCACCCTAGCCCGTGCAAACCCCATCCTGTGTCGTAATGAGCGGAGTGCGATAAGGTTGGCAAAAAGATACAATCCCCTCCATAAGATATTGGGGTTTCCCTTCTTTTCGGCAAATTCTGTCATCCTAAGACCAATCTTCATTGCTATATCGAACAGCAGCTTTTTCCACCGTAAGGTATCAGCCATCTTTACCTGTATCTCAGAAACCAGATTTTCCCATAACCGTGCACTGTAAAACAGGATTTGGGGTCCAAGGTCTACAATGTCTTCATGGATCGTTCCAGCTTCTTCAGGGAAACTGACACACAGGGCACCGTCCAAACCTGAAGCTATTCCAAGAAACTGCTCTGCTGCCCATGCCGGCGATACATAGGAAAGATATTCATCGGTTTCCTGCCAGGGGTCCACAGATCGGATCCCACGACCGAAGAAGATGACACTGTCATGGGTCATCATGGCCGCCTTGGGAAGCCCTGTCGTCCCTGAGGTATAACAAAAGCAGGCTATATCACTCCCCTTCCCTTTCCTTATGTTATCTTCAAAGATACCCGTGTGGTCTACCTCGTACTTCTTGCCCAGTTCTTCCAGGCCTTCAAAACTCAAAAGGATAGGGTCATCATATGACCACAGCCCTTTAGGGTCCCAGTATATGACCTTTTTAACA
>JBAZOX010000118.1:0-7927 GCA_041648535.1 Desulfobacteria bacterium
TGCTTACATAAGGATGAAGAACATCAATAGGAATAAGATTGAACCGTTGAGGAAAGAGTTGCAAAAATTCAATTTGATGTATATATCAGACAGTAAAGATTAGGCAAGAAAGATACAAAAAAGCTCTCTACTTGCAATGAGATAGTTCCGGAACAGGCTGCCTCAGAGGCTAAAAAGATTGGTGATAGAGGATGGTACAGGTTGATTCTACATGTGCCCCCCAGGTATCATATTTTCTTTCGTGAGATTAGGAAGACCCGGGGATTAAAACTGGGCGCTTCCGATAGCGCTCGAGAGAGGGGTAAAGAGTGCAATTTCTGCGGCGATTTTGGGAAATTAACTGGACATCTTCAACACTTAATGATATATATAATCAGTTAACTAGACATTTCTAATATAGTCTAATATGAACTAAAAAATAGGCAGTAACTAAGGAATTTATAAATAGATGTTACATCTTATGTAGAAATAGAATACTTCAACAAACCGAAAGGATGGCGCCTCCATTTCGCCTGGCTGAGGTTAATGGATGGAGAACACGAGGCTGTCTTACGTATTGCCATTGATGGGGCAGTTTCCATATTTCAGAGAAAATTCTTTGATAAATCGTATATGGACAAGCCTGTCGTTCTCTCCATTCGTTCACTTCTAATGAACGGGGGGTTCCCAAGGAGAGGTGTGTATCGTCATTCGAACTCTTAGCTAAAAGAGTTTTTAGTGGTCAGGGTATTCAGGCTGAAAAGCCGGGTGTGATCTTCAGAGATATCCTTTCTTTGAAATACATGTGCCCATGGAGCGTCATGGATATTTCCCAGGTCTCCTTCCCTTTGGTCTTTCGTATGGGGAAAGAAGGAGAAATGTTGAATCAGACAGACAACAATTTCAGCCTGAAAGGATGTCCTGTGCTTTGTGACAGAGTTGGAAAAATCTGGGGACCAATTGCCCTTGCTGATGAGACCGACATTGATGCATCATGTAGTGATATTCTTCTTGTTTGCTATTCTCCCATTGAAAAAGCAAGAGAGGTGGCTGCAAAGACACATTTGGGAAGTATGGTGCACATGACACAGTCATTCCGTTTCGTTATTGAACGAGCATTTTTGCCAAAGGAGGAGTTGTAATCTAAATGCGATTGTCTTGTAGAGGAAGATATGTTACTAGAGCGATGATTGAACTTGCACTTCATCATGGGAAAGAACCGCTTCCCTTAGCAACAATAGAGAAAAATCAGGGCATTTCAAAGAAATACCTGACTCAATTAATGGGTGGCCTAAAACTGGCTGGGCTCGTAAGAGTCATTAGGGGGAAGAATGGAGGATATCTGCTTGCACGTCCCCCTTCAGAAGTAACCCTAGCTGACATTCTTTATGCTGTCGAAGGAGATATGTCGCTCATTGACTGTGTTAAAGATGAGAAATTATGCTACCGATCTGACGAATGCATATCGCGTCCAACCTGGGTTGAGCTTAGTGAGCTAATCAAAGACTATTTGGGAACTACCACTTTAGAAGACATTCTTAAGAAAGGGATCTTCCTACAGATGTCTGATGCAAGTAACTAAATAAGATGATTGTCTATCTGGGGCCGGAGGCTGGGACATTTGCGTTATTTTTATGTAGCCAAAACCTAAAGCACGAGCCTTTGTCCTCTTCAGATTCTATGTCTATAGTTCCCCCGTGTTCCGAAACAATTTTCTTTACGACTAATAGTCCAAGGTTAGTGCCTGTTGGATCCTTGGTGCTGACCATTCCCTGAAAAATTTTGTCCAAATGCTTTCAATGACCTCCACCTCGTCGTGGGCAATACGGCATCCCGTGGCTAGCGCTAAGAAATTATACTAGGTAATTTCCTGCGTAGCCGATTGGCCACCATGGCTCGCGCACAGCATGAGCCAACAATAACAATAGTCTTCATGGTGTATATATGTCCTTGGGATCAAGCGAAAAAAGGCAATCCAGCAATACGGCAAGCACCTCGACGATATCCGTCAGGAAACAACTCGTGTAGTTCATCGAGGCTCATATTGTTTGCGCTGCATGTCTTGAATATGGTCGGGATGTTTTTCGTTTTTTTATAATATTCACGTAGAAAACTAATGACTTGCCGGTGCCTATCTGTTAGGCTATTCGGTAGATTCCATTCATTAGCGATATGTAGTGCAAAATCTTCTTTCCACTCTTCAAAATTCACAAGAAAACCTGTAGGGTCTAATTTGTAGTTATCTTTCAAAACAGAATAACTTTCGTATGTTAGCCAGATGTTGGTTTTGTACATAAAAGCATAGCTGATTCCTGCAATCTTGCATGCGCCACGATGATAGCCTGTTGGGAAAAGAGCTCGAAACTTGCTTAGTTTGAGACCGTTTTCAGCACAGGCGAGAACCACAACCGGCACGGTTCCCTCTTCAATGAACTTTTTCCGCAAGTATCGAATGAATCCCCAATGTTCCTCTGTCAGGCCGCCAGGAATGCCTAATTTCTTTGCCATAGAATTGGCAAAGTTCTCATCCCACTGGAGGGGTGGGTCGAGGAAACCATGTCGATCCAGCTTATACTTTTTTCCGTTGCCAAATTGCACAAAGTGTTCTTTCATTTTAACCTTTCTGGACTAAAACCTTCGTGAGATCAAACAATGTTCTGATGCCTTTGCAAAAAGCTCCCTTTCGACCGATTTGTGTGTGACAGATTCAAATTTCAATCTTCTCATTCGACCTTGAGCCTCTCGGGTGAGCTCCTCGCAGGCTCGAGGCCGAATAGTCATTGGACAGGGAAATATTCTGTTAACACTTGGTCATCATTCCTACTGCTAATTCCCCTGAATAGTGAATCTGTTTTTAGCACAATCGTAATTTGTTTCAGAAAACTTCTGGAAATGCCTGTAATTCCAGAGATCTCGGATAACCGGACAGGTTTATTAGAGACCTCAAGCGCATATCCGGTCGGTTATGACATCTCCAGGAGTTAACACTCATTACCTTTGCATTAATCCTAGTATTCCACTCGTTCCGCAGCTTTGCCGTTTATGAGGATTGAACGCGACAACATATCGTGGACGCCCCCGACTGCAATATCCTCCTTGTGATGTTCCATGAGCTGGCTTAACTGACGTTTACAATTCGAACAAGCTGCTGCAACGTATTTCGCTCCGGTTGCGCGAACCTGATCCAATTTTTTCTTTCCAGAAACATTCATCCTGAAATCAAAAAGATCGTCCATAGCAGAAAGACCAGCACCTCCACCACAACACCAGTTTTCCCCTCTGTTTGGATACATTTCTCTAAAATCCTCGCAGGAGGCTTCGAGTATGATTCGCGGTTCTTCTGTGATATCACACGAACGGCCAAAGTTACAAGGATCGTGATAAGTTACAGGTTGAGGATTCTTACTCTTATCGAATTGGAGCTTACCTGCCTTGATTTTGTCAGCAGTAAATTCCATGCAGTTCATGATCTTAAATGGAAGATCGCCCCACCATTTTCCAGGCTCCATCATCATCTTCATAACCCGATAAGCGTGGCCACATTCTCCCATGAACAGGACTTTACATTCAAGTTTCTTAGCTTCCTCGACATAGGGTTTGTTATCAGCTTTCATATCAGCATCGTTACCCGTGAAAAGACCGTAGTTGGCTCCGTCAAAACACTTTGAGCTCATGGTCCATTTGTCTTGCATTCCGAGTGCATAGAAGACTTTAGCAACACCCGTAGTGGCTTCAGAGTTGACTAACACATCTCCGGAGGGCGGAACATAGAAGTATTCAGCACCTACCTGGTCCACGGGGATATTAATGTCCACCCCGTGCTCGTCTTTCATCTCCTCTTCTAAAAAATCTATAGCTGCCTTAAAAGCCTCGGGTGAGGCGCCATCGGTGTTGCGGGTCTCGAGCGAGATCTGCACTACTCTCTGCATGGTTTCAGGCGTCAGGCCGAGCTTGTCTACAATACCCCGACCTTTTCTCGTTATAACTGAATTATCTATCCCGAATGGACAATATGTAGCACAACGGCGGCATCCAGTACAGGTGTAAAAATGCTCTGCCCATTCCTCTAGTTCACCTTCCATGTAGTCGCGAGCTCCGACAACCCCCCCAAGGAACTTGCCTGTAACAGTACAGTGTTTTTTATAGATACTGCGTATCAAGTCCGAACGTTCAACAGGGTTATATTTTTTATCCGCCTTGCCGTAATAAACAGGGCACACGGACGAGCAGGTACCGCACTTTGCACACATTTCCATGTATAGCTTCAATGCTTTCGGACCGTTTTTGATAGCTTTAATCTCCTTGATTACATCTTCAGCTTTTACTACCGGCTTTTTTTCTTTGTTTTTATTATTTACCTCTTTTACTGCCGGTTTCTTCTTGTCCGGCGTCTTACTAACTTGGATTGCATCTTGACTCATAATTACCTCCTTTTGACCAAAGCATTGGTGAAGAAAAAACCGCCTAAATGCATGATTTTAGAAAATGGTATATACATAATTAGTAATATTGCCAATAAAACATGAACCTGGAACATTGCACTTTTCGGAACCACGGGTGAGAAAGACACCAAAGACCCTGCCCATACTCGAGTCTGTTCAAGATCGAAATGTGCTCCAAAGCGCATAAGATCACCAGTCACGATAATGGCAACTATTAGAAGAAGAGCAAAAAAATCAGGCACTCCCGATATCTCACGTACTCGGTTGAGCACCAGACGGCGAATTAGCAGAAGGATGCCAGTTGCCAGTAATACAATACCTGCTGCTCCACCCAATGTTCCAGACATCCAGTTGATTCCTTCATCGGACACACCCATAGACATTAGAATGCTGTCTATTAAGCCGGTCAACACTCGAATGTGCCCTAAGAAAACCAGTGCTAGAGTGACGTGGAACACCCAAGAAAAAACCCACAACACTTTGTCACCACGGAACAGGCTTGGGAAGAAAAAGAATTCGGAAATAACACCACCGGCAAGTGATGAAGGAGCAGGGAAAAGGGTCATCTTGCCTGGTTGGGGCGTTTTAAACCAGACATAAAACCGGTAAATCATACCACCTAGAAAAACTAAGATGGCCAAGTAGGGTAATATACCACCTATAAACAGAGCATAAACGTTCACTTTAAACCTCCTTTATTGTATATTGGATAGATTATTGTTCACAACCAACCGGTCTGAGCACCCCAGCCAGACGGAAGGCTCCATGGGCAATTCCACATGGAAAAAGATCACAGATTTTTTAGACGTCATGTTGGGGCTCTTGCCAACTTTAACAACTGGTGAGCCCGCGCCGTTTTTTTCATAGTATTCATGAACGAATTCATGGCGTACCTGGGACGTGGGCATATGGGTTATTGTCAGGCAGCCAGATTCTGAAGCACGAGCCTTTGTTCTCTTTAGATTCTACGTTTATAGTTCCTCCATGCTCCCATACGATTTTCTTTACGACTAACAGTCCAAGACCTGTGCCTGTTGAACCCTTGGTGCTAACCATTCCGCGAAAAATCTTTTCCTGGATTTCTTTTTTTATTCCAATGCCGTTGTCTGATACTTCAAAGAAAATCCCATGCTGGTTTTTCGATTCTAGTCTAATGACAATTCGGCCTGGATATCCAGGAGGAGCAGCATCGATCGCGTTAGATACCAAGTTCATTAGGCATTGATGCAAGGCGTGTGAATCTACGTAAATATCACCGAAATCCCCTTCGTATTCCGAGATAATTTCGATATTCTTATTATGGGCTTTATTCTCCATTGTTTCGATAACATCCTCAACTATATTTTTGGGGTCATACTTCTCAAAAATAGGCTCACGGTCTTTTGCATAGTTCAATAGGTTAATCACAAGCTCAGAAATGAGGTCGATGTTCTTTTCGATCATCCTCCAACCCTTTTGAGTATCCTTTTCATCACTTATCATATTCCCCTTCTTGTAAATGTACACACCCCCCAAGAGGCCATCCAGGATGTTCTTGATCGAGTGGCTGATACTGGCGACAGCCTGACCAGTTGCCCCCAGTCGTTCAGACTGGATCAGCTCCTGCCGAAGGCGCTTTACTTCCCGAAGGTCCTGGAAAAAGAAAACCTTCCCTAAATGTTCTTCTTCCTCGTACAGGTTTATACCCGAGAGTCTAACTGGTATTGGTTCTTTGTTCTTGTCCATTATTTCAGATTCCATGGGTCTAAAACCACGTAACACTAGACCATAGTCATATATGAGTGGACGGTTAATTTTTTTAGCAATCTCTTCGAGAAAGAAGTCTTTTAAAGACAGTTTGTCGATGACCTCTGATTCGGAATATTTGGTGAGGTTTTCTGCCACAAGGTTGAAAATCTTTACAATTCCAATCTCATTTGTTGCAATGATTCCCATTAAAGAATTCTGAATCATGTTGCTCTGAAATTTGTAAGACTTCTCAAGTTCAGCCCTGGAAGTCTTGAGTATGTGAATCATGTGTCGAAATGAATCAGCCAATTGAACGATCTCATCTCCTTTATGGGTTTTGTAGACTTCACATTTTCGACATCCTTTGAGCTTTTCGGGGAATTTTGGTTCATAACCCTCACAAGGTGTACCATCGACAAACCAACATTGAACTGCTATATTAGTATATGCTGTACAGTCCCTATGCCCGCACTTTTTGATCTCCCAACAATTGACATGCTTCCCAAAGAAAATATCCATATCCAGGTTACCCACTGATATTTCATCTGCAATGCGGGTCAAAGTGACTATTGGGCGTGTGGTATATCGGAGAAAAGGTCTTACAATGAGGAAGAAAATGAAAATCATGGTGCCGAAGATCGATAGATAGATGGTCATAACCCGCCTGAGGAAAGTATTCATCGATGATGTAGAAAAACCGATCTTTATTGCACCGATGCTTTTCCCCTCATGAATGATAGGCGAAACTATCTCCATGATGGTTTTATCGTGGGCTTTAATATTTTGGCTATTTTTCTTATCGGTACCTTCGTTGCCAAGATTATGTTGGGTATATTGTAACGGTAATTCTCTGTCTAACGATTGCCCCAGTGTTTCCCCGTTTTTGTCAGTAACAATCATGTAGAGACTGCTTCCATAGAGTTTATTCTCTTCTGAAAGCAAGTGTGTCACTCTGGTTCTGTCTCCAAGCGAAACCATGGATGCCAGGCGATGAGATAATGAATCGGTGATAGTTTGGAAGTGGTTCTCATACTCTTTTATAAGATGAACTTTAAGTGCCCACTGAAGAGCGATCGCCCCCAATAGGCCAAACATCAAAAGCAAGAGGAAGATAATGAGCAGTATTTTGTTGTGAAATGATAGTTTTCTGTATACAGGGGTGGGGCGATTTCCGTGAAATTGAAGACGTGATAAGGGTTGTAAACCTTTCATATTAAACCTGTTATGAATAGGTTGCGGGAATCAACCCAGTGAATGACCCCGCCCACAGGGCGGGGCATCAAAAAGGAAATCCCCTATAGAGGAGCCATTCATCCCCGTGCACAGCACGGGGTATTCTGGCAAAATTTCATAAATTTGACACCATGTTCATTTCTTATCCAAATACAACCTTCTTCTCAGATCCAAGGCTGAGAACATTGTTGACGACACGCATAAGACGTTGAGGCGTTACAGGTTTCTCAATAAAACCATCAGGTACACGAGTCTTGGATTTAGATACAATATCTTTCCAATCGACGTTGATTTGTTCCTTGATACCAGTAATTATGATCAGCGGAATATCCCTTAACGGCTCTTCTCGTCGACGCAACCAGAGGAACAGATTTACACCTGTTTTCCCAGGCATCAATAAATCCAGGCAAATCAAATCAGGAGGATCCTCTCTTATCAGTTTTTCCCCGTCCACAGCGTTGTTGGCTGTTTTAACGGAAAAACCATTCTCTTCCAATATTGTTGAGAAGTAGGTTGTCAAGTCTTCCTCATCATCGATGACAACG
>JBAZOX010000119.1:0-7860 GCA_041648535.1 Desulfobacteria bacterium
CCATATTTGGCAATGGGTGTTTAAAAAGGGGAAAGATAGAAGAGGGAGAAAGGTATTTAAAGATACCGGAGAAATATCAAGTTAGTTGCAAAGCCCCAAACTTGAGAAGTCAGGAGTCAGGAGTCAGGAGTCAAAATGGGAAACGTAGAATATAAACAATTAGATATAAAGTCCATTGATCTGACTGACACTACCTTTGTCATTACCTATGGTTTTACCCTAACTCAATTAAAGAAATCCATTGAGAAGATAGGCATACTCAATCCTCCACTGGTGAAAAAAAAATCCAAGAAGCAGTACAGCATAGTGTGTGGCTATAAAAGACTTCTGGTCTGCCAGGACATGGGGATAGAAAAATTGAGATGCGCTATTATGGGCCAGAATATTGAAGACAAGGATACCTTTTTGACAGGCCTTTATGACAATCTCTCCCATAGGGTTTTAAACCCTGTTGAGAAATCCATAACCTTTAGTAAACTACAAAAATACTATTCAAGCGAGATTATAGTAAAAAATTTCTTACCTCTTTTAGGATTGATCCCCCATTATTCGGTATTGGATAGGATCAAACCTCTATCAGGTCTGGATGCAAAGGTTAAAGATGCAGTTGTAGATGGAAGGATAGATGAGGGGGTAGCCGCAAAGTTTTTGAATTTTTCAGAAAAAGACAGAGAACTACTTTTCCAACTTCTCTCTGCCTTAAGGTTTAGCAAAAATAAACAGAACGAAGTTATTGATAATTTCTATGACATCACTAAGAGAGACGGATGCTCAATATCCGGCATTATCAATGCAAAGGAACTAAAGGACATTTTATCCGACAGTGGTCTCAACATACCCCAAAAGGGCAGTAGGGTGCGTTACTTCCTCAGAAAGCTGAGATATCCAAAGATAGTTAAGACTGAGAAAGATTTCCTGGAGATGAAAAGAAACCTGAACCTGGGAGACTCTATAAAACTGACTCCCCCACCGTCTTTTGAGGGGGACAGATACTGTATTGAGTTTCAATTTGAAAACATGGATGACCTGGAAGAGAATCTGAAAAAGATAGACTCCATTAAACAGAATAAAGAATTCAAAAGAATAATTGAAGGCTAAAAAGATGGTCGGATATATTCCGAGGAAGATTATTGTTGACACCAAAGTCAGAGATTCACTGCTTACCAATAATGTTCTTAATAATCTTCCGGGTATTCCAGTAGAGTATGTAGCTGACCCAAACACAGCAATAGATGCGATAAGAGGGGGAAAAGACCCCTTATGTGTGGGGAAAAAGGTGCTCTTACTCACGGAAAACAGAGGAAGGTTTCTGAAACCCTGTCCTGGCACAAAGGAATATATATGCTGTGGCTACCGAATACTGAACTTTGCAACCAACTGTAACCTAGAATGCTCTTATTGTATCCTTCAGTCCTACCTGAATAATCCGGCAATGGTAGTATATGCCAATATAGAGGATATGTTTGCCGAACTTGAGGATGAACTAAGCCAGAATCCCGAGTCCATATATCGTATTGGGACAGGGGAATTCACCGATAGTTTAGCCCTGGATCATCTGACAGGTTTTGCAAAGCTAATAGTGCCATATTTCGCTCACAAAGAGAATGTAATTTTGGAGTTAAAGACAAAGACAGATAATATAGGCAATCTGATTGATTTACAACATAATGGCAATACAATGGTATCCTGGTCTTTGAATACAGAAGAAGTAGCCAAAAGAGAGGAATTTTTTGCACCGTCAATAGACGATAGAATAGATGCAGCCTTTAAATGCCAGAAAGTCGGTTACAGGTTAGGGTTTCATTTTGATCCGTTGATATATTACCCCGGATGGGAGGAAGGCTATCAGAGAACACTGGAGAGGCTTTTTGCCAAGATAGACACCAGAAATGTCTCATGGATAAGTATGGGAGGATTCAGGTTTTTGCCTGAATTAAAGCCCATAATTCAAAAAAGATTCCCCCAAAGTAAGATAATATATAACGAGTTTGTTCCGGGTATGGACGGGAAAATGAGGTATTTTAAACCTATTCGGATAGAGATGTATTCCAGGATGTTAGAATGGATAAGGGATTATGATCCGAAACTATGTGTATACCTCTGCATGGAGAGCCGCGAAGTATGGAGAAAAGTATTTAAGGGAGATCGGGTTGAAAACAGCGAAAATCTAGCTAAAATACTGGACGATACAGGAGATAAAAAATGAATATTAAAGAGAATATCATCAAGCCTAATTCAGAAGTAGGAAGTGGAAGAGTCAAACAATACGTACTTTCCAAAGGCAGAAAAGTTACGCAGATTACCACATTCTGTCCTGACATTATAGGCCCTGGCCCGACCCACATTTACGTTATCGAAGATGAAGCCTTGATTATGGTGGATACAGGTATTCCAACCCATATGGCTAAAAAGATCTTCTACTACTGGAGAAATCAACCAATACCACAAAAGGTGAAAGATCTGCCGGATGATTATAGTGAGACTGAACTAATCACTGGACTCAAAGCAGCAGGGTACTCCCTCAAAGACATAGAATTTATTATAATAACCCATGGCCACCCGGATCACTATCTTCTGGGTAATACCATAGTAGAGAAAAGCAGGGCTAGGGTTTCATCCCATGTCATGGACACTGACCGTATTTGTAATCCATGGGCAATCTCAAAGATCGTTTTTGAAGGACGCCCCAGGTACGAAGCCTTTGGTATGCCTCTTCCCAATTCTTCAGCCTATGAATACCATAAAGAGGCTGTGCAGGAATCTTTTAGCCTTTCTCTGAAGGTGGATTATCCTATCGCAATGGATGGTTTTCTGTCATTAGATGGATTTCAGAGTGATTTTATCAGAGTCAAATACTCCCCAGGCCATTCACCCGGGTCAATCTGCCTCAGTATCGGTTCAGAAGAGGATGAGGAAAGAATACTGCTCTGTGGAGATGTTCTCCTATATCCCATAACCCCTCATCCCAGTGATCTGGTTACATATCTTCGTACCTTAGATGATCTTAAACAACTGGAAAAGATCACCCTCTCTCTTCCTGCACACGGTAGGAATATTCGGGACTTTTACGGAAGAATTGATTTTCTAAAGAAACACCACCGTTCCAGACTTGAGTTTACATACAATGCTTGCCGAAAACCGAAAACCCCCTGGGAAATAGCCTCGATGCCTCGATATTTTGATGTCTTTGTAGATCCTGCCAAATTTAATCCTATGGCAGGCAATGAGGCATTTGTTCATATAAGGCTTCTGGAGATGGCTAAAGGGATCTGTCGATCAAATATAGCTGGGGGAGTCCATTATTTTAAGAACACAGGGGAAAAGTTCGATCACGTATACAGAAGGATCCTGGAAATCATCGACGATGGAAGCTCCACTGTCTTATGACAGACAATCTTTCCTTTGCTTATAGACCGATTGAACAAATAGAGACCCAAAAACTGAAAGGGGGAAAAAGCCTTGATTAGAAAAAGAGTATCCTGGGCATGGTTAGGGAGACTGCTAAAGGTTATATTTTGGGTTTGTGTTGCCTTCTTCATCTCTGTTATGTTTACACCTTTACCTAATCTTTTGTCTTCTTACCTCACTGTTGAACCTAACATAAAAAAAGCCGATGTGATCGTTGTCCTAGGGGGAGGATTCTACCCAAAAGGGGAGCTGAGCCTCGCTTCTATGGACAGGACTGTAAAGGGCATAACCCTGTATTTGGAGGGTAGGTCAGGGAAACTTCTATTTGCCGGTGGCAATCCCAGAGGATACCCAGGTTACATATCAGAAGCCGGCAGTATGGCGCAATTAGCAGGCGATCTTAGACTTCCATCCAGGGATATTGTAATCGAAAGAAAGTCTAATCGTACTTATGAAAGCGCTGTTATGGTAAAAAAGATAATGGATAATTTGGGGTTTAAGGATGCTGTTCTTGTAACATCTTCACACCACATGCTAAGGTCAAAACTCACCTTTGAGCATGCAGGCGTTGTGGTTTATCCGGCATCTACTGCTCCCATTGAAAAATATACTACCGGTCCTGTTCAACGCCTTCTTCTCTTTCAAGCAGTCCTACATGAATACCTAGGATTGGCATACTACAAATGGAAGGGATGGATTTAGATGCGATTTATTTTTGTATATCTACCGTATCCTGAATGCATTTGTACCCCTGCATTCAGGATACGGATATGAATGGGTTTATATCACACCCGTTGCTCCCATAGCACAGATAACCTGCCCGGTCACAAAGTATGAATCATCAGAGGCAAGAAAGATAACCGTGGGGGCAACGTCTTCGGGCTGTCCCATTCTCTGAATTGTAGATGTAGAAGCAAGTTGCTTATAAAGCATTTCCTTTACTTTATCAGGCATTGACTCCGTCATGGTTGTCTGGGCTGCAGGAGCTACCGCATTAACGCAAATCCCACGTCGTGCCAACTCTTTAGCATTGGACAGAGTCAACCCTACAATACCCGCCTTGGCCGCACTGTAATTCGCCTGACCTACATTACCATAGAGTCCTGCTGAAGAGGTAATGTTGACAATCCTGCCTTTTACATTGTTCTCTATCATATACTTCACTGCGGCTTGAGTATTGAGGAAGGTACCTTTTAAATGCACGGTTATAACATCGTCCCATTGTTTCTCTTCCATCTTATGGAGCAATGAGTCTCTGATTATACCGGCATTATTGACCAGTATGTCCAGCCTACAAAATTCTTTTACAGCCGTACTGACCAACTTTTCAGCTACTTCCTTTGTTCCTACTCCACCTATAACTGCTACAGCTTTCCCACCACTGGATTTTATCTCTTTTACCACTTCATTAGCGGAGTCGTCCACATCATTCACCACTATGAATGCACCTTCCTTGGACATAGCCAGAGCAAAACCCCGACCCAATCCTCTGCCAGATCCAGTAATTATTGCTACTTTACCATTCAGCTTTCCCATTTTCAGACCTCCTTTTATTAGTTGATGAAACGTAATTTTATGCCAATATCGTTTTTGCATATCACCTTTAGTTGTTTATTTCGAAAAAAAGAATTCCTTTGAAGCAAACATCAACAGGATAATATGAGTAAATTTACCATTTTAAAAATCGTGGGTCAATAAAAATTAAATTTGCTCTCACGGAACACAGGCTAAAAAAATATTGACAATGTATGGAATATGATTTAAATCTTTAAGTTCATTTAATTTAAAAGGTAGGATACAGGATGAAAGGATATATAGAGATTGATCAGGAGCTTTGTAAGGGATGTCAGATCTGCATAGCTTTTTGTCCGAAAGATTCAATTTCTCCGTCCGATAAACTGAATGCCAACGGCTACTTGCCGGTTCGCTTTAATAGTGATGGTGATTGTACCGGCTGTGCAACCTGTGCAGTTGTGTGCCCTGATGTGGTAATAGAGGTGTACCGTGACTAAGGTTCTCATGTATGGAAATGCTGCAATTGGGGAAGCGGCCATTCGAGCCGGCTGCCAGTGCTATTTTGGCTACCCGATTACCCCTCAAAATGAACTTACCGAATATATGGCCACCAATTTGAGCAGAAGGAAAGGATGCTCCTTTGTTCAGGCCGAAAGTGAGGTCGCGGCCATAAACATGGTATACGGAGCCAGCCTGGCCGGAGTACGGACAATGACATCTTCTTCCAGTCCCGGAATCAGTCTTAAACAGGAAGGGATCTCCTATCTCGCTGCTTGCGAGCTTCCTGCTGTTATTGTTAACATTTCCAGAGGCGGGCCTGGTTTGGGAAGTATATCCGCAGCCCAATCGGATTACTTCCAGTCTACCCGTGGCGGAGGGCATGGAGACTACCGTACAATAGTCCTGGCGCCATCATCAGTACAGGAATTAGCAGACCTCACTCACCGTGCCTTTGACCTCGCCGACAAGTACCGGATTCCCGTGATCATTCTGGGGGATGGTATGCTGGGGCAGATGATGGAGCCTTTGGAGTTTAAATATGATGCCCCATCAGAATTGCCGGTCAGAAGCGATGCACTGAGAGGAGCGAAAGAACGGCCAAGCAGAATTGTTAAAACCTTTACCTCAAGGCCAACGGAGTTGGAAGAGCTTAACTGGAGTCTGTTCAGAAGATACCGTTTGATCGAGAAAGAAGAAACCACTTATGAGATATATCTGGTCGAAGATGCTGAGTTAGTAGTAGTCGCCTTTGGAGCAGCAGCCCGAATTGCAAAAGGGGCGATCAGGAATGCACGGGCAAATGGCTTGAAGGTGGGAATGCTGAGGCCAATCACTCTCTGGCCTTTTCCTTATGAAAAAGTCAGCGAATTGACTCAAACAACAAAACATTTTCTTGTCTTTGAGATGAACATGGGACAGATGATAGAAGATGTAAAACTGGCAGTGGAAGGGAAAAGGGAGATATCATTTTACGGAAGGCCAGGAGGTGTAATTCCTACTCCTAGCGAGGTTCTTCGAGTAATCACCCGTCTTTATTATCAGAAAGGTCTAAAAACAGAGAAGTGAAGAAGGTATACAGGCGACCTAAATCATTGAAGAGGGCTGCGTTCCATTACTGCCCGGGATGTGGGCATTCCATCGTTCACCGGCTCCTGACCGAGGTGTTCGACGAGATGAATATTCAGGACAAGGTCATCGGTATTCCACCTCCCGGATGTTCGGTTTTTGCATACCACTATCTTGATATTGATATGGCGGAATCGGCTCATGGGAGAGGGGCGGCTGTGGCCACGGGACTTAAAAGGGCATATCCTGATGCACTGGTATTCACTTATCAGGGAGATGGCGATCTGGCTGCTATCGGTACGGCTGAAACTATACATGCCGCCAACAGAGGGGAACGTATAACCTCTATTTTCATCAACAACGCTGTTTACGGAATGACCGGGGGGCAGATGGCACCGACTACTCTTTCCAATATGAAGACTACTACCACTCCGTATGGACGAGATACGAGATTAGAGGGGTATCCTATCAGGATGAGTGAAATGGTGGCTTTGGTCAAAGGCGCGGTTTATATCGAGCGGACTGCCGTGAATTCACCGGCCAATATCAAGAAGACTAAAAAGGCTATCCGCAAAGCCTTTCAAGCACAGATTGATGATCTTGGTTATTCTCTAGTAGAGATACTCTCTCCTTGTCCTACAAATTGGAAGATGAACCCGCTGGAATCATGGCAGTGGGTCGAAAACGAAATGACGAAGGAGTTCCCCCTGGGTTTAATTAAGGATACTACTAGAACAAAAGACAGTACTGGTAAAAGAGATGCTGATTAAAACAATCTTTGCAGGTTTCGGTGGACAGGGCGTTCTCTCCATGGGGCTCAATCTGTCTCAGGCGGCAATGTCGGAGGGAAAACATGTAACTTACTTGCCCTCTTACGGTGCCGAAGTTCGCGGCGGTACCGCCAATTGTACAGTAGCCATATCCGATGAAGAGATTGCATCTCCAGTCGCTTCTTCCCCGGATTTTGTGGTGGCCATGAATCAGCCTTCCCTGGTGCGATTTCAAAATCAGATCCAATCAGGTGGACTCCTATTCATCAATTCTTCTATAACGGAACCCGTGGTTTCAAGGGGTGATATTGAGGTTATAGAAGTTCCGGCAAGTGATATTGCTGAAGAACTCAAAAGTCCAAAGTCGGCAAATATGGTAATGATGGGGGCATTCAGCAAAAAGACTAATCTGGTTTCACTTTCCACTTTAATCGAAGTTTTGAAAAATACTTTTAAGACTAAAAAAATGCTGATCGATATTAACAAAAAGGCATTAACGGCAGGGTACGATTTATTTTAGGTAACTATTCAGCCACAGATTCACACAGATGAACGCAGATATGATAATAAAAGAAAAAATATCAGTGATGATCAGCGTAGA
>JBAZOX010000120.1:0-7836 GCA_041648535.1 Desulfobacteria bacterium
TTCCTGGTTGTCCACAATATACAGAAGATCGAATCTTTTTAGTTCATTTATTAACTTGTTGAGTTCTTCCCTGTCAATATTCTTCATGCGGATATAAACCTGCCGATAGCCTTTCTCAGCATGTTCATAGGATGTCATGATGCTAAGCATACTTCCCCCATATGACCGGAATACATCGGCTACCTCCTTAATAGAACCAGATTTGTCGGGAAGATTAAAGGCAAATTGAATGCCGCCCTGCTTAATCCCAGTCATACTGATAATGACCTTAAATATATCAGATTCGGTAATTATGCCTACCAGTTTTCCATTGGAATCAAGCACTGGAAGACTCCCGATCTTCTGTTCTAACATGACCACCGCCGCTTCTTCCACCGTATCGTGGGGGGAGATAGTCTTTGGGTTGGCACTCATGATATCCTTCACTTTAATCTTTTCAATAAGGTAGTGGAGTTCACTGACTGCCAGGGCATTAGCCTGGGAAGCAGACTCCCGGTTAATATCAAGATATGATACTATTCCCTTTAGTCTATCCTTCTTCAAGACAGGGATGCGGCGAATGTTATAATCTTCCATTAACTTTATTGCAGTCTTCATTGAATCATCAATGTCAACTGTAATGACATCTTTGGACATCCAATTTTTTACCAGCATGTGGGCGTTCCCCTTTCCTCCCCCTTCCCCCAGGAAGCTTTTCAGGTCTCCTCCGGAGGGAGGTATCGAGTTCCTCTTAACACCTCTTTCTTATCTTCTCCATGTAGCACTCTTCGCAAAAGACAGCCTCTCCTTCCTTCACGGCCTCATCCTCTTCTATCTCTGTTTTGCAGATGTCACATTTTACTTTCATAATCTCACCCCTTTCCTTGAGTCATTACTGATAAATTAAAAATACACCACTCCACTATTCCATTATTTTCCAATTGGGACGAAGCCCCTAAATTCTGTCTATGATAAATATATCAACCACAAAGGACTGTGTCAAGCCAAGAATCTTCTGTCCTTCTCTGTGATTCAGACAGTAGACCATAGACATCAGACATTAGACTTAGGGGAAGGGAAGGAATTGGAATACTTAGACACCAATTGGTATAAAGAATTATGAACAAAAGCTCAAGAAGGTTTGATAACATTCCAAGGGTTAATTATAGAAAAGTCTAGTGTCTAAAGTTTGAAGTCCAGTGTCTGAATTGCAGATAATGGGACATTAAAATTGACTTTCAATTGGAATTGTGTGTATATTCCAGAAGGTCAGTAATACAGTAGGGACAGCATAAAAACAATATTCTGGAGGTATAAAAGATGGCCATAACCTTTGAGAAGTTCACGGAAGAGTGTAAGTTTTTAAGCCCGATGAAGGACTTTGAACCTGACACACAGATCATCGAATACCGATTGGATCCTTTGACCAAGGATAGCACCTATCTTAATATTACTGCACTTGAAGCAGGGACGAAGTGGTCTTTGGCAATGGATGAGGAGGAGCTAAAGCAGACCATCGAAAAGTCACGGAAGGGCTGTTTCATGTGCAAAGAAACCGTGAGTAAAGCTACCCCTAAATATCTGGAGAATATCTTGCCTGAAGGCAGGCTAAGGGTTGGGCAGACTATCCTGTTCCCGAATACATTTGGGCTGGCAAGGTATTCTGCTGTGCTCACCTATCCTGATAACCACTTCTTCAGTTTAGATGAATATACCCCTGAAGTCCTGATTGATACCTTTACCTGTGCACTGGAGTTCATAAAAAGGGTATACAAGGAAGATAAGGAGGCAAAACATGCTGCTTTCGGCTGTAATTATCTCTTTCCTGCTGGGTCGTCTACTGTTCATTCCCACTTTCACCTATTTGTAACTGCCTTTCCCTTTGATTCCATAAAGAGATTGGCTACAGAGAGTAAGCGTTATTTCAATGAAAATTCCAAAAGTTACTGGTCTGATCTTGTTGAGACAGAGAAGAAAAAAGGAGAGAGGTACATTGGCACGGTTGGTAATACCCATTGGCTTGTACCCTATGCCCCAAGTGGTACTAAAGAAGTACAGGGGTTGATAGAAGGCAAATCGAACTTTATCGAGTTTGAAAAGGAAGACATAGAAAACCTATCAAAAGGGCTGTCCATGGTTCTAAAATACTATCGCAGTCAGAACGTAACCTCCTTCAACCTTATTGTATATTCAGGTCCTCTGGGAGAAAAACAGGGGTACTTCTGTCCGGGCATAAAGATTGTTACAAGAGGTTATCTGCCCCCATATTACACAAGTGATATCACGTGGAGGCAGAAACTGCTTCTTCGAAGGGAGGAGTGGTTTGAATTACCCGAAGCGGTAGCTTCTCAACTCAAAGAGGTGTTTACAGCCTAAAATAGATTAGCTGGGCAGATACAGGTGGGATAATTGCTTAATTTTTGATTGTCTATCTATTTGAAAAAAGGTATTGCTTTTTCCAGGATAATTCGCTAAAAGAGAGGTGTAAAATTGAGGGAGCCGGCTGATGCGATTCATACCAAGGGAAGGTAAATTTTTTGACTATTTTGAAGAACTCGCGGAGAAGATCGAAGAGGGAGGATTGCTCTTTCTGGAAATGGTCGAAAGCTATGAATATTCCGAAACAAAGATTGCAAAACTGAAGGTAATCGAAAACGAGGCAGACAATATCACTCATAAAACTTATGAAAAGATGCACAAGACCTTCATTACCCCTTTAGACCGCGAAGACATCTATAACCTGGTCAATAAGATGGACAGTGTCCTCGACATGATCGAGGCCTCAGCCGCAAGAATGTATCTTTATAAGGTCAAAAAACCGGCAAAGGAGATTGTGGCTCAGGCCAAGATTTTAAATGAGGCAATCAGAAAAATAAAGAGAATCGTTCATGGTCTTAGGGACATGAAGAATGCCAAAATGATCCTGGATGCGTGTGTAGAGATCAATACCCTCGAAAATGAAGCTGACTATATCATGAGAACAACAATGGCTTCTCTGTTTGAACATGAAAAAGATGTCTTCGAGTTGATTAAATGGAAAGAAATATTTGAAATAATTGAGGAGGCTATGGATGTTTGCGAGGATGTCTCCAATATTGTAGAAGGTATCGTTCTAAAAAATGCTTGAGTCTTTAACCTTTGTTGTTTTTCTTGTTCTGGTGGCCCTTGTTTTCGATTTTCTTAACGGTTTTCATGACGCTGCCAATTCGATTTCCACTATTGTTTCCACCAGGGTCCTTTCACCTCAATATGCCGTCATCTGGGCAGCTTTTTTCAACTTCGTGGCTGCCTTTTTGATAGGCGTCCAGGTCGCCCATACTATTGGCACCGGCATCATCAACCCCGCCATTGTTGAAAACAGAATCATCCTCTCTGCCCTGGGAGGGGCCATTGCCTGGAACATCATTACCTGGTATTTCGGGTTGCCCAGCAGTTCTTCCCATGCCCTCATCGGTGGCCTCATAGGCGCGGGTCTGGTAAAGGGGGGTACCGCGGTACTTGTTTTAGGCGGCATAACAAAAACAGCCGTTTTTATCGTTCTTTCCCCCACAATGGGCCTGGTACTCGGCCTGGCCATAATGATCTTAGTCCTGAACATCAACTACCGTTCCACTGTTGCCAGATCGAACAAGATATTCCGCAAGTTGCAGCTTGTATCCGCGGCAGTATACAGCCTGGGTCACGGCATGAACGATGCCCAGAAAACCATGGGGATAATCGCCATCATTCTCTATAACCGAGGTCTCTTAGGGCCAACCTTTTATATTCCTTTCTGGATCGTCATCCTCTGTCATGCCGTCATCGCCATGGGAACCATGGCTGGAGGATGGCGCATCGTCAAGACAATGGGCACGAAAATCACAAAGCTGCGACCTATCGGGGGCTTTTGCGCGGAAACGGCGGCAGCTATTACCATTATCGGGGCATCCTTTGCCGGTATCCCCGTCAGCACGACCCATACCATTACCGGCGCCATCGTGGGGGTGGGTACAACGAGGCGCATAACGGCTGTTCGCTGGGGGGTGGCCGGTACTATTGTCTGGGCGTGGATACTAACGATTCCCGCCTCGGCTCTGATGTCGGCTGCCATTTATGTGGTGTTGAAAATTTTCCTCTAACCATTCCAAGTGCCAAAAAAAACCTGCCAAAAAAAACCTTGCATTTCCATAAAATATCATGTAATATGAATTCTAGTTGATGTGCAGTACCTGTTTGTTGTTACCATAGTTACAAAGAAGTCGACCGCACAATCCTCAGTAATGGAACGTGCGGTTTTTAGTTTACACAAACAGACTGCCAGCCGAAAGTTCGGCAAAATTTTAAATGGTTCCACAGAGGAACCCAATACAAAAGGAGTGGTAAAGATGTCAGAAGGAACAGTTAAATGGTTTAATGATTCAAAGGGTTTTGGTTTTATCGAGCAAGACGGTGGCAAGGACGTTTTTGTGCATCATTCCGCGATTCAGGCAGAGGGTTTTAAATCGCTGGCAGAGGGTGATCGGGTAAGTTTCGAAGTTGTCGCCGGGCCCAAAGGTCCGGCTGCGGAGAATGTTCGGAAGCTGTGAGACCTAAGTTTCATTTTGCGTTTAAAAGCTCCCCCTGTGATGGGGGAGCTTTTTTTATAGGGATTCATCCAGTTTTTCAAAACGAAGGGATAAAGATATGATAAGCGCATCGAACGTCACCCTCTCCTACGGCAAGAGGATCATCTTCAAAGACGTCAACATAAAGTTCACCCCTGGAAACTGCTACGGGCTGATCGGCGCCAACGGAGCCGGTAAATCCACCTTCCTGAAGATACTCGCGGGCGAGATCGAGCCGGACCAGGGGAATATTTCCGTAAGTCCCGGGGAGAGGATAGCGGTCCTGAGTCAGGATCAATTTGCCTTTGACGAAGAAACGGTCTTCAACACCGTTATCAGAGGACACGAACGGGTTTACGAATTGATGGCTGAACGGGAGGCGATCTACGCCAAGACCGAGTTTTCAGAGGCGGACGGAATCCGTTGCGGGGAACTGGAGGCTGAATTTGGCGAGATAAACGGCTATGACGCCGAGTCTGAGGCTGCGGTGCTCTTGAGCGGCCTCGGTATATCGGATGAGCTGCACCAAAAGAGGATGAAGGAACTTGATGGGGGCGATAAGGTACGGGTGCTTCTCGCCAAGGCCCTCTTCGGCAACCCGGACATCCTGCTCATGGACGAGCCGACTAACCATCTGGATATCAAGTCCATCATCTGGCTGGAAGATTTCCTTTCCCGTTTCCAGAATACGGTCATCATAGTCTCCCACGACCGCCATTTTCTGAATCAGGTCTGCACCAACGTAGCGGATATAGACTTCGGTCGCATCCAGGTATATGTTGGAAACTACGATTTCTGGTACCAGACAAGTCAACTCCATCTAAGACAGAGAGAGAGCGACAAAAAAAAGATCACCGCCAAGGCCGCAGAGCTGAAAGCATTCATCCAGCGTTTCAGCGCCAACGCCTCCAAGGCCAGGCAGGCCACCTCCAGGAAAAACCTCCTGGAGAAACTCACCATCGAGGACATGCCGATCTCATCCCGTAAATACCCGTTCATCGACTTCAAGCCCGAGCGGCCCTGCGGCGATATCATTCTGGAGATAAGTGGACTTGGGAAGGAGATAGATGGGGTTCCTGTCCTGAACAACATCACCCTCAACGTCAACAAGGGAGACAAAATCGCCTTTGTGGGGGAAGACAGCCTGGCAAAGACCACTCTCTTTCAGATCCTCGCAGGGGAAATGGAGCAGGACAGCGGCAGCTTCCGCTGGGGAGTAACCATCAGTTCCTCCTATTTACCCAAAGAGAACAGTTGTTTTTTCAATAACGACCTGAGCCTCATCGAGTGGCTTGCCCAGTTCTCCCCTGAGGCAGAGGGGCAAACCTTCGTCAGAGGTTTTCTCGGGAAGATGCTCTTCTCAGGAGAAGAAGCTAAGAAAAAGGCCTCTGTCCTCTCCGGTGGAGAGAGGGTCCGCTGCATGCTCTCCAAGATGATGCTCTCCGGCTCCAACGCCCTCATCCTCGACGAGCCGACCAATCACCTGGACCTTGAATCCATCACCGCACTAAACAACGGGTTGATTGCCTTCCCGGAGGTGATTCTCTTCTGCTCTCATGATAAACAGTTGGTATCTTCAGTGGCTGACAGAATCGTGGAGATAACCCCTGCAGGGGTCATAGACATGATGATGGGATTCGACGAATATCTGGAAGATGAGGGAGTTTCGATGATCAGGCAGGAACTTTGCCGCAGTCATCAGGGCGAGAAAGGTAAGGGAAGTGCTGGATAAGTGAATTTTTCAGGATGAACTACTCAGATACAGTTTGGTGTATTGGTTGGAAATCGGAAGCCTCCAGTCTTTGCCAAATGCCTTTGGCGTAATCTTTATGCCTGGCGGCCCCTGTCTACGTTTATACTCGTTTTTATCCACCATCTGAATGACTCTCTTGACCGTATCTTCATCAAAACCCATCTTTAGTATATCGGTGTAAGCCATATCTTGCTCTATATATGCCCGAAGGATAGCATCGAGTTTGTCGTAAGGCGGCAGGGAATCCTGGTCTTTCTGATCGGGTCTTAGCTCAGCAGATGGTTCCCTTTCGATAATACTCTTCGGGATTATGGGCCTTCCTGCTTGCCTATTCTTAAATTCAGCCAGTTTATAGACCATGGTCTTGGTTACGTCTTTTATTACAGCAAACCCACCTGCCATATCCCCGTACAGGGTGCAGTACCCTACGGCAGTTTCACTTTTATTGCCCGTAGTCAACACCAGCCACCCGAATTTATTGGAAAGGGACATCAGGAGGTTCCCCCGGATTCTTGCCTGGATATTTTCCTCTGTCACATCAGGTGCCATTCCATCGAATACAGGCTTGAGTATGTCAAGATAGGAGTTAAAGACATGCTCAATGGGGATGGATATAAGTCGAATTCCAAGATTGTCTGATAGAAAACAGGCATCTTCTTTTGTTCCTTCGGAACTGAACCGTGAGGGCATGGTTACTCCAACGACTGCCTCAGCCCCCAGGGCATCAACAGCAATAGCGGCAGTTAATGCAGAGTCTATCCCCCCGCTAATGCCAATGAGTACCTTTGGGAATCCATTCTTTCTGACATAATCCCTTACCCCAAGAACCAGAGCTGAATAGATTTCTTCCGGATAGTCAAGCCAACGGATCCTGGCTTCAGGAATTTTCTGTTTTTGTGAGGGAACAACCGAAGAGATAGAGAACCTTCGAACCTCTCCTGATGAAGACTTGTCTGAAGCCATCGATGAATTCTCTGAACATGGAGGTTCATCTTGCGTAATCTCAAGGTCAAACACCAGCATGTCTTCATCAAACTGTGTGGAATTGGCCAGTAGCCCCCCCTCAGGGTTGAGGATAAAGCTCCCGCCATCAAATATTAGTTCGTCCTGCCCTCCTACCAGATTGTTATAAAAGACGAAACATTCATTCTCCCGGGCAAGTTTTCTCATTACCTGTTCTCTTACCTTTCGTCTTTCTGCATAATAAGGAGAGGCAGAGATATTGGCTATCACCCTGGCGCCACCTTTTTGAACCTCGACCTTCGCCGGCCCCTCAGAAAACCAGGAATCTTCGCAGATATTTATTCCAATAGGCACGCCGTTTAAGACAAGAACGAAGCCCTCTTTACCTGGTTCAAAATACCTCTTTTCATCAAAAACCCCGTAATTGGGAAGGAGTACTTTGCGATAGGTGCCTATCAATTTACCATTGTGGATCAGGGCAGCAGCATTATAAACAAAGGATTCAGAAATCTCAGGAAAGCCAAGAATACAAGTAATCCCTGAAGTTTTGGTTACGAT
>JBAZOX010000121.1:0-7740 GCA_041648535.1 Desulfobacteria bacterium
GTTTTTGCGACACCACCGGTGTTCTCCCTCAGGGTTTTTAGAGCAGTGACTTGGGCATCTGCCGGTATCTATCTCTATCCTCTTTGGAAATGAAAGTACCCCCTGATTGTCCAGAAGAATACTCTTTGGAAGATTGTTGTGGGTTAAGGTAATCGCAGATACCGGACAGAAGTGAGAGCAGACCTCGCACAGAACACATTTCTCCTCATCGATATCAATCCTGACCTCTTTTTCATCCCGTATCACCGAAATGGCTTCCTTGGGACAAACCGTTTTACATATATCGCATTTAATACAAACCAATTTATTCAGAACCAAGGAGATCTCATCCACATACAGCTTCAGCTTAATCTCTGTCTTTTCATCTGTTTCAGTCTTTGTATTCAAAGCAATCATAATATCTCCAGGATTAAGTATCCGTTCACAGTTTACGGTTTGCAGTTAACAGTTGGCAAAAATGCTCCAAGCTTTATATAACAGCAAGCTTAAGCTTGCTGTTGTAATGCCTGCTGTTGTAATTAAACTGTGAACTGTAAACTGAGAACCGTGAACGGTTACAATATAGATAATTAAATAGCGGAACGTTGTCAATAACATTTATGGAAATTTCTCTCTTTTGAAAGCTATGTACACAATCAATAGCACATTTAATATAAGACATAACCGCTGAAAATTCAAGGACTGGATAGCTGAAGATAAGGCTTAAAAAAAACTTTACTGAGAGACTGAAAGGTGTTAGTTTGCCTATAGGTTGATTGCCTGTTGTTTATTCGCCCAAAAAATCCTCCGCCTGACCGCAAGGCCCTTGATGATATAGTCTTTGACGTTCTCAGCCTGACGGAGGATGAGCGGAATGAGGTCTACTGGGCGGTTTGTGAATTGGTCAAGAATAGATTGGAAAAGGCAAGGAGCGTGTGAGATAATGTTATGTTACACCGAATAATAATTTTACTAAAGTCATCTCATGAGGATGCAAATGGATGATGACCAAACTTTAGACATCGTAGTACAGACTACAAATCACAACCTTGATCCGAATAGATATCCAATAAGAAAACGGATAGACCTTGCCGATGACCTCTATATAGACATTTTACCTACAGACCTTGCCCAGAAAATTTTTGAGGCATGTGAGCCAAAAGGATACTGTTATGATCCTGTATTGCAGTTTGGCCAGATGTATTCTTTTGTGCGGAAAAATCCTCCAAACGAAAATAACCTCGCATGGGATGAAGATCGACGTTTACAGCTTTGCATTGCTTTATCAAGGTTAATTCAGCCGACTAGCATCTCAACGGAATATGCGGCACGAATTTTCTTAACTTCGGACGGCAACTTAATACAAATAGTTCCTGGCCCAGTATCAGGGCATAGTTCACAAGCTTTCGTGGTTGAAACTAATTTAAATTGTTTGACCGAAATAGATGCACAAAATTTGAAACAATTAATAGAAGCTTTTGAAAAGAAACCATTAAAAGATCCTCTCGCAAGGGCTATGTGGTATCATGAATACGCCGCCAGACATTATGAGATAGATTTGAGATGGACATTGATTGCTACTGGTATTGAAGTAATAGTTCATACAGACCGCTCCAAATCAACGAGACAGTTTGTTGAGAGAGTTCAGAAGCTTTCTGTTGTTATAGGTACGGGGACCATTACGAAGGATCAAGCAGAAGAAATGTACGAATTTAGATCTTCTTTAGCGCACGGACAAGGGGTTGGAGGATTGACAACTCAAAAAATGGAGCTTTATAAGAAGATGGAGGAAATTTTACGCCTTACAATACGAAAATCTATTTTAGAAGCATCTTTTCAGGACTTACTGTCTGATAAAGACCAAATTCGTAAGATATGGCCTGTTTGATTTTCATATGTCTGATTTTTGGCTTAATCAAGCACTCGACGATATTGTCTTCGACATCCTCAGCCTGACAGAAGACGAGAGAAACGAGGTCTACTATGCCGTCTGCGAGTTGGTAAAGAATAGGCTTGAAAAAGCAAGGAGTGTGTAGTAGAAATTTTAATAAGGTGAATTAAATGGAATACAATATCTATTGCGATGAAAGCTGCCACCTTGAACACGACAGGCAGCCGATTATGGTGATCGGCGGGATGTGGTGTCCGAAAGAAGATGTTAGGATGATTTCAGAACAGATTCGTGAAATAAAGAACAGGCAAAAAGCTCGTGGCGAAATCAAATGGGTAAGGGTTTCCAAATCTCGTCAGGAGTTATTCCTCGAACTCGTGGAATACTTTTTCAAAACGCCATCATTAAACTTCAGATGCCTTGTAGTGGATGATAAGTCAAAATTGGATCATGATTACTTCAATCAGGGAAGCCATGACTCTTTTTATTACAAGATGTATTTTTATATGCTCCGTAATATCTTGAAGCCTGAGCATCGTTACAATATATATCTGGACATCAAAGACACTAGAAGCGCGCATAAACTGGCCATGTTGAAAGATGTCTTATGTAATAATGTTTATGATTTCACACAACAAATGATCGGCAATATGCAAAATATCCATTCTCATGAATCTGAGATACTTCAACTGGCCGATTTATTTATCGGAGCGATAAGCTATTACAATCGCGGCCTTACGGCAAGCAGCACAAAAAAGAACGTGGTGCAAAGCATAATGAATCATGGCGGTCAAACCCTGAGTAGGTCAAGTCCTCCGTGGGGTGATAAGTTCAACCTGTTTATTTTTACGCCTACGGAGGTTCATTGATGAGTGACACGCCTTCATTTCTTCCTCCGATACTCAACCTTGATGGTGATTGGGATACCATCCTTGCTCGTTTGTATTCTGTGTTCAAAATAGATTTCAAGGAATCACAGACATATCATCGCGGAATTAAGGTAATCTACAATGGCACTATTAAGGCTGATGGTTTGGGAAAGGAAGAAGGATTCTGGCATGTTGTTAGCCGGTTAGATGATGATACCGGTGAGCGCCTTATTGATTATCCTAGGGCGAAACGGCTTCCATGGGCAAAACCCTTGATGGAGAGCCCTGAAAGGCATGAAATAAAGGTTTGGCAATATCAGGAGGGGACGGCGGATAAAGGCCTGAGGACCTATGTATGGGTCGAAGAGTATAATTACGCCCTTATTTTGCATAGGAAGAGAAAGGTTTTCTACTGGGTTACTGCATTCTATGTAGAATCACGGAAGCAAAAGGATTTGAGGAGGAAATATGAAAGCAGAGTCTAAAAACAGCGACCGCCTTTTCAGGCGGCCCCCGAGTTCCTTCTACCGCGATTGGTAGATGAAAAACTTTGTTTGATCTGTAAGAGCGTGCCCTGTAGGTGCGTGCCCTCTGGCTTGGCCAACCTATGGAAGGGAACACCAGAAGAACCCACAGCGGTCTTACCGCTCAATTAAAAGATGACATAATCATATTAACATGTCAAGCACTATTTAAATATCTATTTAAATATCTTAGTTGGGGAAACTTGGCAGACGTATGCTATAATGTAAAGGGCAAACTTAAAAGGATGGAGGATTCTTAAAATGGAGAGTTTATTACCAAAGGTTTTAGGAAATATATCGAGTTACCTTATGAAGTACAGGGCGGTATCCGCTGAGGAATTAATGTGGAAGATAGATCAAGAAATAGACAGTCTAACTGAAGAGGAGAAAAAGAAGCTGGCAAAACTACTGGAGGGGGATGTAAAACAGATGATCTTTGAAGGAATAACAGGAAAGATTCGGCTCTCTGTCTTCTCTCCTGATATGCATGTACAACTCAACTACCTGGGAGAGGTATTTTACACCCCACCCACCCATAAGTACATGCCCGATGAACTGGAAAAGGGATTTAAACGCCTGGCCAATTTGCGGTTCCCTATGGTTTCACAGATAGCAGAAGATGCAGTAAAGGATTTGATGCACAGGTCTGGATATGAGGTATCGGATGTTCAGC
Source organism: Desulfobacteria bacterium (assembly GCA_041648535.1). Classification (GTDB taxonomy): domain Bacteria; phylum Desulfobacterota; class UBA8473; order UBA8473; family UBA8473; genus UBA8473. Next base: position 3,937 of record JBAZOX010000121.1, read on the forward strand.
CAGGGATACCAGGCTCCAGCAAGACTATTAAGGCAGTTAAAGACAACCATGAACTCCAGCTCTTTATATTCCCATCTATTGTATTTGTAGCTGAAATTCTGGAGGCATTAAAGGGGGTAACTGCTGAACACGTAGTGGTAGTTCCTTCAGAGAAAAGCCCTGCCCCATTTGTAAACTTCATCAGGGAAAATATGGATAAAGTGAAGGAAAATGTTAAGATGATGATATGGGTCGTCAATTCACTGGAAAGCACTGTGAGCCCATTTATGGGCACCCCAGGGGATAAAGAGATATGGAAAAATCTTAAAGACCCTGAGAGGTCCCTCAAGGCATCCCAGAATTGGATAAAAGGGGCAGTACGATCCAAGGTGTTAGACGAGGATTTCTAGTTTGTGAAGTATCTCTCCTACCGCGATAACAGCAGGGGAGTCATCGGGCAAGTCAATCAGCGGTTTCCCGTCAAGATCGTACTCTGTAATATTATGATCATACGGCACTATCCCGGCCAGCTCTATTCCATACTTTGATGCACTCTCGCTGAATACCCTTGCCTGTTCCTCTGATGCCCTATTTAGGATAACGCATATCTTATCGAAGTTTATCTCCAGACTCTCTGCCAGCTCTTTTATCAATTTTGCCGTATTAATACCCCTCTGGGTGGCATCAGTCACTATGATCATGGTATCAACACTTCTGGTTGTTCTCCTGCTCAGATGCTCCAGACCTGCTTCACAGTCGATTATCGTAACATCATAATAGCCTGAGAACTTTTCTATGGCATGTCTGAGGATGTCATTGACAAGGCAGTAACACCCCGGCCCCTCAGGGCGACCAATGGCCAGGATGGATATTTTTGGTATCTCCGCCAGGATATCCCGTATCTGATATTCCAGCATCAGATCCACCGGCACATCCGAGGTCGGGCCCCTTCCCGGTCCTTTAACGAGTGTCTCTCTTATGTCTCCTATGGTCTTCTTAATGCTGACACCCAATGCAGGAGGTAGGCTCGTTGCCGGATCGGCGTCAATGGCCAGAATCTTCATGTCCCTATTCTTGAGGTGTTTTATGATGATTGTGGATATGACCGTCTTTCCTGTGCCACCTTTCCCTGAAACGGCTATAACAGACTTTTTGTTTGACTTAGCTAGATCGTCTTGAGGGTTTGTCATCTTTATCTCCTTGGATTAGAGGTTAAACTTAGGCTACTAGGAATAAAAGAAGGTGTCAAGAGAAAAACCATACCTGAAACCATACCTTGACATAAGGTATATGAATTTGTTATGAGTGGATATGAGGGAGGGGAAATTTTTGAGCGAAGAGAAGATCGTTATTATCGGTTCCGGTCCTGGAGGTTATGTAGGAGCAATAAGGGCTTCACAGTTAGGTGCCGAAGTTACTGTTATAGAAAAGGATGCAATCGGCGGTACCTGTCTCAATCATGGCTGTATCCCTACCAAGGCCATTCTCGCATCCGCTGAACTCTTCACCTCTATAAAGGAAGCAGAAGACTTTGGGATTTATGTTGGCGAGGTTCGAGCCGATCTCGGAAAGATTATGGAACGAAAGAGTCGGGTTGTAGAAGGTCTGGGCAATGGTATACACGGGATATTCAAGAAAAGGGGTATTGGGTTTATCAAGGGTACTGCAACCTTAATTTCACCAACAAGGATCAGGGTAGAATCTCCATCCGGGGCTGAAGAGATAGATGCCACAAAGGTAGTAATAGCAACCGGCTCTAAAACACTCATGCTACCCTTTGTAGATCCTGAGCAACCCGCGGTTTTAACGAGTAGACAGGCACTCAGACTGGACAGATTACCCAAGACTGTACTCATTATTGGAGGAGGGGCAATTGGATTGGAATTTGCCTGTTTCTTCAATGCCTTAGGCGTAAAGATTACCCTGGTTGAGATGATGGATCAGATACTTCCCAGAGAGGACAAGAGGATTTCGAGACAGATGACACAGATTCTGAGGAAAAGAGGGATTAAAATCCTTGTGAAGACCGGAGTGAAGGACGTGCTCTCTTACAGAGATGAAGGCATTACCTGTCTTTTGGACAACGGTGATGAGATTGCAGGGGAGAAACTCCTCATAGCCATCGGAAGAACCCCCAGCTCTAAAGGCATTGGGTTGGCGCAGCTTGGGGTTAAGTTAGATGAAAGAGGGAATATATTGGTGGATGACAGGATGGAGACAAATATCAAGGGTATCTATGCCGTCGGGGATGTTACCGGGGGGATACTACTTGCTCATGTGGCATCTGCTGAGGGTATTGCAGCAGTTGAGAATGCCCTGGGGATAGACTCCAAAATCGATTATTCTGTTATCCCCAGTTGCGTTTATACCTCTCCTGAGATAGCCAGTGTTGGTCTGACAGCAGATGATGCACGGGCGTCCGGAGTAGAGGTTAAAACAGGGTGGTTTCCCTTTTCGGCATCCGGTAAAGCCATGGCCATGGGACAGGCTGTTGGGTCAGTCCAGTTGGTGGTGGAAAAGGGGACAGAAAAGATTGTGGGTGGTCAGATCATAGGGCCCCTTGCAACGGAATTGATCCATGAGATTGCTTTAACCATTAAATTAGGTGTAACAGCGAAAGAATTGAGCGCCACTATCCATGCCCACCCTACCCTGTTTGAGAGCGTGATGGAAGCTGCCCATAGTGTATATGGAAAGGCGATCCATGTATTTTAAGGGGTTTGGGGGGGATATTTTATTGAGAATAGGCCAAATAAATACGTGCAAGAAATTTGCTCCAAAATCTTGTTTTTAGACTTTTTCTACAGGCTTAATGTGAGAAATTAGCGGCGGGTCAACAACTTTGAGCTAATGCCACCACGTTTCTTCCCGTCCGCTGAAGTGACAGGTTCTGCCACGTCTATCCGAGTTTACCAAAGACTTTCAACATATTGATAGTTTAAGATTCTTTTATCTTTTGTAAGAATCGTGGCATTCTCTTCTCGCGCCGTTGCCACAATTATCTGATCTGCCGGATCATCATGGAAAGGCTTTGGAAGTACTGTTGAGCGGTAGGCTATTATGGGTGTAAGATGAACAAATTTGAGTTTGGGCATTTCCAAAGCGGTATTGATCCACTCCTCTGGGTTGCAGGAAATACCAATCTTCCCTTTTTCCAAAAGCTTACTGAATTCCCAAGGTGAAATTGCAGATAAAAGAAGCTCATCATATCCGTTTGTATTTTCAATCAATTTTGTGACTTTCCGCGACAAATTTTGAGGGCGCATATTCCACCAAACCCAGGTATGTGTATCGAGCAGGTATTTCATTGACATGCTTCCCACAATCCTTCACCAAGTGGTGTGATTATATCCTTTTCGAAAACAAAAGCGTCCGCAAGTTTGCCCGGTGCTGACTTCGTTACGGGTTTGCGATAGGGAACCACTTGAGCAAGGGGCTTGCCTCTTTTTGTTATGACGATGGTTTCTTGGGATTTTGCAACATCGTTTAGTACCTTCAACGCATATGTCTTAAATTCACTTATGGCCATTGTCTTCATGTGACCACCCCCTTTTTTAGAATAAAATAGTCAATTAAAATGGCCATGTCAAGAAAAAATGTCAGAAATTATACGGGGCAGAACGCCGAGCTAACCAACGGCGGGTTAATAACCAAGGCCTTATGGAAAGCTCAAGATGTTGTTAACTGCGACAATGTTAAAAAAGCCCCGGTTTTAGCCGTCTGAGTTAAGCGCCTGGTTATGAGCCAATTACCCGAAGAAGCACCCATAAATGTCAGCATCTATTTCCTGCACAAGATCGCCTAAATCAACGGTTGACTTACTTG
>JBAZOX010000122.1:0-7707 GCA_041648535.1 Desulfobacteria bacterium
ATCGCCATTAAGGAGACTCTGTACCGCTACACAATCCATGTTGGGAAACGGATCAAGAGTGCCTCAGTTATAGCCAATGCCTTAGAACATCGTTCAGATGCCCTGTCATCTATAGCGGTGCTGATAGGTGTAGGAGGAGCTATGATGAAACCAGGCTGGCACATCCTTGATGCATACGCAGCTCTTGTGGTCTCGTTTTTTATACTTAAGGTGGGTTTAGGAATCCTGCGGGACTCTGTACGCGAGTTCACAGACAAGGCCCCCAATTCCGAAATCGTGGATGGGATCAGACGCTGTGCCTGTAGCGTGAAGGGTGTCGTTGATGTTCATGATTTGAAGGTTCGTACCTCCGGCGGGCGTTATCAAGTAGAAGTCCACATCGTGGTGGACAAGAATTTGACTGTGGCAGAGGGTCATCGAATCGCAAAGGAGGTGGAAGTATGTCTTACCGAAGACTTCCAAGACCTTGGTCTGTTGATTGTCCATGTAGATCCTTCAATGGCGGAAACTGCTCTGGAAGACCTTTCTGAAAAGTGAGATGTGTGTTCTGTTGTCCAACTTCATATTTAATCATGGGGAGTGGTCAGGCCTTCGGTGGCTTGGGCAGCTTTTACATACATTCTTTCTACATATTCCTTCACCATGCGTCGTGCGCAGAAAGCAGGTACGATTGAAGAGATGGCTTCTTTCATTACCCTTATCCATCCACGAGGCAATCCATTCCAGTCGCGTTCATAATATAGGGGCACAATCTCCTCCTCAAGGAGACGATAGAATGCCTCGGCATCCTGGTCATCTTGAGATGTCACAGGAGATGTTTGACCATTGCCTATAGCCCAACCATTGGCTCCATTGTAACCTTCATGCCACCATCCGTCCAATACGCTAAAATGGGGGATGCCGTTGAGCGCTGCCTTTTGACCACTGGTGCCACTGGCTTCCTGCAATAGTCGAGGAGTGTTCAACCAAACGTCCATGCCATGCACCAGGTACCGTGCTACATGCATATCGTAATCCTCAACAAATGCTATTCGCCCGCCAAACATAGGATCCTTTGCTATATGGTATATCTGCTGAATGAGGTATTTACCCCGTTCGTCTGCCGGATGTGATTTGCCGGCGAATATTATCTGTACCGGCCGCGACTGGTCCTGAACGATCCGCTTCAGACGCTGCGTATCCTTTAAGATCAAGGTGGCCCGCTTGTAGTCAGTGAAACGACGAGCGAAACCGATGGTAAGCACCTCGGGGTCCAACAATGCTCCCATAGTCAGTACCTGCTCTGGTGTTACCTTGTCTTCAGTCCAGCGCTTACGTGACCTGTCGCATACAAAACTGATGAGTTTACGTTTCAACCACAGATGAGTCTTCCAGAGCTCCTCATCCGGAATGTCCATTGCTCGTTTCCAGAAATCGGGATCATCCTGTTTTTCTCTCCAATCCTTGCCCAGATACTTCCTATAGAGATTCCTCATATCCGGGGCTAACCAGGTGGGGATATGTACCCCATTGGTCACAGAAGTGATGGGGACATCATCCTCTTTAACCTCTGGCCAAAGGGATTGCCACATCTTGCGACAGGTTTTGCCGTGAAGTATGCTTACCCCATTTCGCCAGTCGGCCATCCGCAGTGCCAGCACAGTCATGCTGAAAGAGGTTTCTCCTTTTATTCTGCCCAGTTCCAAGAAGGTGTTTTTGTCCAAACTCAAAGATTCCCAATAGCGATGGAAGTAGTTCTCAATTAAGTCGAAGGAGAAAGTATCATTACCCGCAGGGACTGGAGTGTGAGTGGTAAATACAGTATTAGAGGGAATCTGACGAACAGCTTCGGCAAAATTCAGACCTTTTCCCACCAACTCTCGAACACGTTCAAGCATCATAAAGGCTGCATGTCCCTCATTAGCGTGCCAAACAGTCGGTTCGATCCCCAGTACCCGGAGTATCCTTACCCCCCCAATCCCCAGAATAATTTCCTGTTGCAGGCGTTTCTCTCTATCGCTCACATAGAGGCGAGCGGAAAGCTGACGGTCCCGGGGTGGGTTTTCTTCTATATCGGTGTCCATCAGAAAGAGATTGACACGTCCAATATTAACCTTCCATATAGCGACCCATACTATCCTTGAATCCATCTCGATGGCAACCTTTAATCTCTCCCCCTGAGAGGAGACTACAGCACTAATGGGCGCTTCTTCGAAATTCAGATGTTCGTAGACCTCCTCTTGCCAACCATCGGGGGAAACATGCTGGTGAAAGTATCCCTGGGGATGCATGAATCCTATGCTTACCAATGGTACCCCTAAGTCGCTGGCTTCCTTGCAATAATCGCCTGCCAGGACACCAAGACCTCCGGCATATATGGGAAGTGAGTTATGTATGGCGTACTCTGCTGAAAAGTAGGCAATGGTCTGCCTGTCAAGGATTCCATAGTGAGTGGCAAACCAGCTGCTGTTTTGTGACATATAGGCATCAAAGGTTTTTACCGCAGCATCATATTCCTGGAGGAAAGAAATGTCTGCGGCGGCGACCAGAAGCCTTTGAAGGGGAATATCCTCGAGGAGTTTGACTGGATTATGGTGGGCACCCTTCCAGAGCACTCTATCCAATGACCTAAATAGAGCCCGCCCCTCTGGGTGCCATGACCACCACAAATTGTAAGCTAACTCAGCAAGTCTGCCAATAGGTGCAGGAAGTCTTGCTGCTAATGGTCTCATATCCATTTTTCTTTTTCTCCATGAGTTGATTGGTTTACGCTGAAAGGTTCCTCTACATATTGGGTATAAAACTAATATATGCCCAATATATAGTATATTTCTGGAGGGAAGTCAATAATCAAATCTTATTATGCTGCAAAATTATCTTTTGCAAATGCTACTCTCTCCTCAATGCAACTTAGCTTCCTGTAATGTTGTTCAATCAGTTTCAGACGTGGGAATAATCCAGTACAATTAGCGATATTGGCTTACTGCCTGATTCTCAACCACATTCATCTTATTGACGTCCCGGCTTAAGAAGATGCTTTGAGAAGGGCAATTGGAGAGGCACACCGAAATATACCCGATACATAAACTTTTTCAAGGGATAGCGGGGTTATCTTTGGCAGGGGAGATTTTCATTATGCCCGATGGATCAAACCTGTCTTACGAATAGAGTGAAAGCAGGGGCTTATGCCCCAAACTTTCCAAGACGTCCTGCATTTGCAAGGACAATGGTCATCAGATTAACGGTAGGCTGCCGGCCTAACCCTCCCTGGATGCAGCTTATCTCATCGAATCTTGTCACCTGATCAACCCGACAGAACCTAGAATTTAGTATCACCGGAAGGGGATGCCAGCTATGTCCACCCCACTTTGCAGGGGTAGAATGGTCCCCGGTTACCACCAGTACATCAGGATTTAGTTCGGTTATTTGGTGCAAAAGGCCATCGACATCTTCAATCACCTTTACCTTGGCATCAAAATCCCCATCTTCTCCCCGGGAATCGGTCTGTTTGATGTGTAGATAGAAGAAATCATAGTTGTTATACTGGTCTTTCAATGCCTTAAATTCATCATTAATGTCCTCCAGTGATGGAAGAACAGTCATCCCCAATAATCGGGCTATTCCTTTATACATAGGATAAGTAGCTATGGCAAGGGACTTCAAACCAAACCTCGTTTCTAAAGAAGGATAGACCCTGTGCCTGGCAAATCCCCTGAGGAGTATCATATTGGCCTTCTTTTCATCAGCCAGGATTGATTTGGCCTGGGACAGAAAGTCCGAAACCAACTTGGCCGTTGCTTTTGATTCGGGATTATTGGCCTTGGGTTCTAAAGGAAATAATCCAACCTTTTGAGGATCCGTATCTTCTATGTCTCCTTCAAGACCGTCTCCCCTTAATACCAGTACTGCCCTGTATTCTTTGACTGGTTCAACAAAAACTCCAGTATTACCAAGCCTGATATTCTCTCTAAGTTTTGCACAGATCCTATTGTTTTCAGAGGTGGTTATTCTGCCTGCCCTACGGTCAATGATTCTCCCTTCTTTGTCTATTGTTGCATAGTTTATCCGGGCTACCACATCTCTGGGTGTTAAAGGAAAAGCTATTCCAGAGGCCTCTAGGATCCCCCTTCCAATATTGCTTTCGAAAGGATCATACCCGAAGAGGGCGAAATGAGAGGGGCCACTTCCAGGGGTGATTCCTGGGGCAACAGGGTCCAATAAACCGCAGATAGAGTTTTTAGCCAATTCATCAAGGTTGGGTGTATGGGCAACCTGCAGTTCAGTTCCCCCTTTCCCTTCCACTTCTAGCCCCCCGACTCCATCTAAAATGAGATACACTATTTTAGTGTCATTTTTTATTACCAGTTTTTCAAGAAGATCAGGTGAAAGCATTTATTTCTCCCCAGTTCAAACCTGATGGACTTGTAAAAAGTCTTCCCAAGTTGTCATTTCGAGTGAAACGAGAAATCTTTTCAGTATAACATGTTGAAAACATAAGATTTCTCCCTGCGGTCGAAATGACAGATTCTCTGAGTTTGACTTTTTACGAAGCCATCAAACCTTCTTTTCTACAAACGCATAGGCATTATGGTTGTGAATGCTCTCAAAGTTTTCTGCCTCCACACTAAACCAGGTAATATTCGTATCGGCATCGAGCCTAGAGGCTACATTCCTAACCACGTCTTCAACAAACATAGGATTTGAATATGCCTTTTCTGTAACAAATTTTTCATCGGATCTCTTAAGAAGGGAGTAGACTTCACTACTCGCGGACTCCTCAACATATTTTATAATATCTTCAATCCAGAGAAATTTTTCGAAACGCAGTTTAACTGATGCTTTACCCCTCTGATTATGGGCGCCATATTGGCTAATTTCTTTAGAGCAGGGGCATAAGGTGGTGATGGGGACGTCCACCTGAATATATAAATCTCTCTCTTCGTTGTGGGATGCACAAAATTTGCAGGTGTATTCCATCAGGCCCTTTGCTTTCGAAACAGGAGCCCTTTTCTCTATAAAATAGGGAAATTCTATCTCCAGGTGAGCAGATTTAGCATTGAGTTTTTCTTTCATCTCGTCAATGATGGTAAAAAGGGTTTTTATGTTTATCCTTCCCCTGTACTCATTCAGTATTTCAATAAATCTACTCATATGGGTCCCCTTGAAGTGATGGGGAAGGTTGACATACATATTGATGTTAGCTATTGTATTTTGGGTCTTATTCTTGCGGTCTAAGACGATGATCGGGTATTTGATATTTTTAACACCGACTTTTTCAATCTCTATATTCCGATGGTCAATCTGGTTTTGAATATCGATCATCTCAGCTTCCCTACCCTACTCTCCTTCATAGTTACTACTCAGGTTGTTTAGACTGAAGGCTGTTAGTTATTGTGTATTGACCGAATCAAGGCGCTCAAAAGCTTCGCCTGCCTGCCGAAGCCTCGGCCTGTCTGCGTGCATCGCACAGGCAGGTATGGTCCGTATGATTTCCTCCTACAGCCTAACTGCCTACAGCCTATCCACCTGAGCGGTTACCCTTCATAATAAGAGGCACAGGAACTCTCAGATTCCCAGACAGCTACCCTGTTTATTACAACATTACCATCGTTGATCTCTTTTTCTAAGTTCTTGAAGATATAAGCCGCAATATTCTCAGAAGATGGGTTTAACTCAGCAAAGTAAGGAAGTTCATTTAGATACGTGTGATCCAATCGGTTTAAAATGATCTGGGTTTTTTCCTTCAAGATTCTGAAATCTATTGCCATACCAGTACTATCTAATTTTTTTGCCCTTGCATAGACGTCTACTCTAAAGTTATGCCCATGGAGACCTTCACATTTGCCTCCGTACTCTCTAAGACTATGGGCAGCAGAAAACCCTGATTTAATCATTATCTCATACATCTGTTAAGTGCCTAAAGTTGTAAAAATTACTATACAATGAACTTAGTTCCGCCTGCTACGCAATTGGAATGTTGGGTTTCAAAACTCAAACACTTCTCCTTGTTTTAAGGTAGCAATACTTCGGTTTTTTATTTCTGCAAGATCATGTTCCAGTTCAGGAAGATGCTGAGGTTTCATGTGAAAGACAAGGATGGATGCGTCAGGGTTCTTTAATTTATCCAATTGATCTTTTAGCATCGAAGGGGTGAGATGTCCACTAACCTCAGCCAGCTTACTTAAACGATTTGGGAAAGATGTTTCTATAAATACTGCCTTTAGGTCCGGTAACTTATTGGCTTCTTCCCAAATCTTGTCGGTAGTGCCTGTATCACCGGTATATACAATGGAACTCTTTTTATCCCTGATTATATAGCCCACAGCATCCACTGCGTGATTGACAGGAATGGCAATGACAGTTAGCCCGGCAATACAGATAGGTTCCCCTGTTTTTATCGGCTTAAACTGCAAGATAGGCTTTTCTATAGTAGGGAGGACGGTAAAATCTGGGTATATCTTATCGTTCAACAGGTGGGATTTTAGGTTGTCAATGACTTCGGGAATACTGATTATTTCTACTGAGGTGTTGTTTTCCCCTACGATTAGATTGTCAGCCAGGAAGAGGATATCCTTTGTGTGATCGAGATGAGAGTGGGTGACCAGGATACTGTGGATATTCATCTGCTCATCCAGGGTTAAGGCAGATGTTATTGTCCCGGCATCAAGAAGTAGAGTATCATTAATAAGAAATGTTGTACTATGAAAATCCTTCAGTTCCGCTCCATAACAACCAAGTACCTTTATCTTCACGTGTACTCCTAAATACTGAAAGGTTCCACCACTTTAGTGGGCGTTACGGTCTGTTCCAGCTTTTTATCCTATCCCTTCCTTTAGGCTTTTGACAAATTGCCCTACCTTTTTAACCATATCGGGACTATTTAAGTTCTCTTCGATAATCTTTACAATAGCGCTGCCTACGATCACTGCATCAGCCCACTTAGCTACTTTACCGGCTTGCCCAGGGGTTGAGATACCAAACCCTACCCCAACCGGAAGGTCTGTAAGTTTCTTAACCTTGTCCACATATTCTTCAATATGACTGTCAAGGCTTGTCCTTGCCCCTGTCACCCCGGTAACCGATACATAATAGATAAATCCACCGGCTTTCTTTGTAATTAGTTTTATTCTCTCTTCATTACTGGTAGGGGCTGTTAAGAATATAATATCCAGGCCAACCTTGTCAACATAAACCTTCAATTCGTCCACTTCCTCTGGGGGGAGATCGACTATAAGTACACCATCTACACCAGCTTCTTTGGCATCTCTGGAAAATTTTTCAGCACCATAAGTAAAGAAAGGGTTGTAATAACCGAATAGTATGATAGGTATTTCTGTATGCATCCGTATTTCACTGGTTAAATCTAGAACGTCTCTTAAAGAGACATTGTTTGCCAATGCCCGTTCTGAGGCGCGCTGTATTGTAGGCCCATCTGCCATGGGATCAGAAAAAGGGACTCCCAGTTCAATTATGTCTGCCCCACTCTTCTCCAGTTGAAAAACCAGTTTCTTTGTTAATTCTAAAGAAGGATCTCCGGCAGTAATATACGGAATTAGTGCCTTTCCATTATTTGCGCTTAACCTTTGAAAAACCTTGCTTATCCTGGTCATAATTATAATTGTATAGAAATTTCCTTTCTAAAAATTTGGTTCTTCTCCCGTTTAGACCTTATAGGGCAACCACAAGGGATTGCCCCTACCCCTTGCCCCCTTGAATCCTTTATTTCAA
>JBAZOX010000123.1:0-7695 GCA_041648535.1 Desulfobacteria bacterium
GCAAGGAAGATTTTTAATATGCCTTTTAACGATATAGAAATCCAGAGAATCAAAAAAGAGGTTGGAGGTCTTTGCTCAAAAAGAACCCCAGAGCATCAAAAAGACAAATTACGATTTGAATATGAGATCGAAAAACAAAACGTCATCATCTGCGAAATCCGCCCAATGTGGAACGACCCAAGTGAAATTACTAAATTGTCAGTAGCCAAGCTAACTTACGTCATTAGTAATAATATTTGGAAACTCTATTGGCAAAGGGCTAATGGAAAATGGCTAAGATACGAAACAAGTAAGTCAACCGTTGATTTAGGCGATCTTGTGCAGGAAATAGATGCTGACATTTATGGGTGCTTCTTCGGGTAATTGGCTCATAACCAGGCGCTTAACTCAGACGGCTAAAACCGGGACTTTTTTAACATTATCGCAGTTAACAACATCTTGAGCTTTCCATAAGGCCTTGGTTATTAACCCGCCGTTGGTTAGCTCGCCGTTAGCCCTGCCCTTACAACAAAACCAATTGACATATTGATACCACATTGATACTATAACTCTATGGCACGGAAAATCAGGCAACTTATTAAAGACCTTAAGAAGGCTGGATTTATTAACCGGGGTGGAAAAGGAAGCCACAGAAATTACATTCATCCCAAAGGTATTGCCATTACAATTTCAGGTAAACTTGGAGATGATGCAAAGCATTATCAAGAAAAAGAAGTTGAAGTGAAAATTAAGGAGTCTCAAAAATGAAAGATAAACACCGTTTTTTAAAAATTGTTGAATGGTCGGAAGAAGACCAGTGCTATGTTGGGTCAATTCCTGGTTGGATTGGAAAGTGTTGCCATGGGGATAACGAAGAAAAGGTTTACCATGAATTATGCCAAATTCTCGAAGAGTGGGTTGAAATTTATAAAGAAGATAATAGACCACTACCTTCAAATATTTCTACAAAAAAATATTCAGGTAAATTTCAATTACGAATTGATAGTGACTTGCACAAAGCACTTGCCATTAGGGCAATGCAAGCAGATGAAAGTTTAAATAACTTTTGCAATAAGGTATTAAAAAAAATAATTTCACAGCCTGATGCTTTGAGGGCTAACAATTCACTTGAGAGTGACCTGTAAAAGCGGCGCTCGTTCTTCGCTCTGCGTTCACAGGCGCCTCAGTTCAAGCGTTATGGACAATCTGAATACCCATAATATTGCCTCACTCTACGAAACATTCGAACCTAAGGAAGCCAGATGTTTGGCGGAACGACTTGATATCCATTACACGCCAAAGCACGGTAGCTGGCTGAACATGGCGGAGCAGACAAAGAGAACTGAAACAGATGAGTGGTAAAAAGATGGAAAAGAGAAGAAGGCTTAAACACATTCTAATTTCAATTATCATCGTATCCATAATCGGATATCTCATCTATACCGGGTTAAGGGATACCATGACTTACTATCTGACGGTAAGCGAGGTATTGGCCAAATCATCAGAAATCCAGAATCAAACAATACGGGTAGGGGGAAACGTATCCCCGGATTCTGTGCAATGGGACCCTAAGGATTTAAGGCTGCTTTTTAAAATAGAGGATGATAAATCCAGCCTTAACATTGATTACAGAGGAGTTGTCCCTGATTCTTTTAAGCCTGGAAGGGAGGTTGTCGTAGAGGGAACATATAAGAACAATGGACAGTTCATGGCAACGACAATCATGCCGAAGTGTGCGTCAAAGTATGAGTAAAGATAACTACATCATTGAAGCCAAGGGGCTGGTAAAGAAATTCGGTTTTAAAACAGTCCTGCGCAAGATTGACCTCTCTTTAAAAAAGGGCGATTTTTTAACCCTCTTTGGACCCAATGGCGCAGGAAAAACAACATTAATTCAAATCTTGTGTTCCCTGATGCAGCCAACCTCGGGCAGGGTGTTTATCGCAGGGTTCGACACTAGATATGACAGGGAAGCTTTACATAAAGTCATCGGGGTTATTTCACATAATACATTTCTGTACAACAATCTATCTGCATATGAAAACCTGAAATTCTATGGGAAAATGTATCAGGTAATGAATCTAAAAGAGAGGATTGAAGAGGTTATAGAACTGGTAGGGTTGAGAGGATACATGGACGATCATGTCCAAACCTTCTCTCGTGGAATGCAGCAGCGCCTTTCTGTAGCTCGAGCAATAATTCACAACCCATTGATATTCTTTCTGGATGAACCTTTTACCGGCCTGGACCAACACGGTGTTGAGGATTTCAAACAACTCCTGAGAAAATTTCGAGATCAGGGGAAAACCATCGTCATGGCATCTCACGATTTAGACAGAGGGTTGGAACTGTGTACCCAGGCAGCCATTTTAAAATCGGGAACACTGGTCTATAAGGAAAATGTATCAAAAATAATTCAAGATGATTTTAAAGAGATCTATTTTAATTGTATAGGAATTTCCTTTTTGGACGCAGATGAACGCAGATTTTAGAGATTTTAAATATAAAGAACTAATAGAATAATTATCTGCGGATATCGGCGAAAATCTGCGTCCTAATTAATTTAAACTTACAGGGGAACAAACATTGCCTGTATAGGTGTCTCTATGCCTTTTATTCAAAAAGTGTGGGTCATGGTGTGGAAAGACATCACATCTGAACTCCGCACCAAAGAGATGCTCCTCTCAATGTGCCTCTTTTCCTTCCTGGTCTTGATTATTTTTAACTTCGCTTTCGACATAGGATTCAAAAATTTGAGAGAAAGCATTCCAGGAATTCTCTGGGTCGCTTTTATATTTTCAGGTCTAATGGGATTAAGCCGATCCTTTGGTGTGGAGCGAGACAGGGGAACTCTCTATGGTTTGCTCCTCTGCCCCATAAGTCCATGGGGAATCTATCTGGGAAAGATGATTGGAACGCTCATCTTTATGGTCATCATGGAAATATTTACTTTATCCATATTTACCATTCTTTATAACATAAATGTAATACCGTTCCTATTGCCCCTGGGGTTGATTATTTTTTTGGGAACATTGGGTTTCGCCACTATAGGCACAATATTTTCCGCCATGTCTGCAACGACAAAAGCAAGGGACGTAATGCTATCGATCCTCGTATTTCCGATATCCGTCCCTATAATTATTGCTTCGGTCAAGGCAACCGCAATGATTTTCTTGGGAGAACCGATACAAGAGATATATTCATGGCTAAAGATTCTAGTCGCCTTTGATCTGGTTTTTCTTCTCCTTGCCTATTTAACATTCGGTTTTATCATGGAGGAATAATATTGATACACAATCGAGCCTTTCTCAAAGCATTCGAATTCATTACCTTTTTTATGGTGCTTCTGGCCCTTTATGCCATATTTATTTATGCCCCTGTTGAAAAAAGCATGGGCATTGTGCAGAAGATTTTCTACTTACATGTGCCTTCTGCCTTTTTAGCTTTTTTTGCATTTTTTATAACCTTTATAGCCAGTATTCTTTACCTTTATAAAAGAAACCATCAATGGGATATAATAGCCTCTTCTTCTGCAGAAATAGGGGTCATATTCTGCACCATTGTTTTGATAACCGGCCCTATATGGGCAAAACCCATCTGGAACGTATGGTGGACGTGGGATCCAAGATTAACGACAACTTTGATTCTATGGTTTATTTATGTTGCCTATCTCATGCTTCGAGGAGTAGCAGGAGAAAATCAGCGATCAAACTTTTCTGCCGTATTCGGAATTCTAGGATTCGTTAATGTTCCTATTACTTTCTTGGCTATCAGACTATGGAGGACCATACATCCCGTGGTTATCACAGGAAAGGGCATTAATATTTCCGCGCCGATGAAACATACATTACTGATTGCGTTTGTCGCTTTTTGCCTTCTTTTCTTCTGGCTTCTCATAAACAGAATCAGGTTAGAAAAAACAAGAATCAAGGCCGAGGAGATTAAAGCTTTCATAGAAGACAAAATTCATCTTGGACACGAAAAACAGGGAGGATAATTCAATGGCTGGTACCCTATATCTTTTTGCTGCCTTTAGTATCACATGGTTAATTATCTTTTTTTACATCTTCAGCATCTCCAGAAGGCAGAAAACACTGGAAAGGGAGATCGAAAAAATAAGTGAGGCTTTGGGAGACCGTCAGTAAGAGAGCTTTGAAGAAGTCCCTCTTTTCGCTTCAGCATACATTTTTTGACCCATCTAAGCTCGCTCCATTGAAAATTCACAAACTCACCCTTCGGGATCAAACATGTAAATTTTCTACATTCCGCTCGCTAAGATGGGTTCCCCAAAAAATCTATGAATTCGCTCTCAGGGTACTTCTTCAAAGCTCTCGGCAGGTTGTGCAAAGGTCTCAGTAAACTGTCCTTCATGAAAGGTGGGAGTGAGAAAGTATGGCAGAAGATTCGGTACGTGGTGTGGAAAAGATCACCCTTCCCATTCAGGGAATGACCTGCGCATCATGTGTAGCCAGAGTGGAAAAGGCATTGAACAACGAGGAAGGGGTTGTTAAGGCAACCGTAAATCTGGCCACAGAGAAAGCCACCATTGAATATTCCCCAGGAATAGTATCCGTAAGAGAACTCAAAAGGACTGTTACGGATTCGGGTTACAAGGTACTGGAGGTGGAAGAGAAGGATCTCGTCGAAAAGGAGAAGGCTGCCCGGGAAGACGAATTCAAAAAGCTGAGAAACAAGCTCCTCATTGGCGTGATTCTGGTTATTCCGATTTTCCTCCTGGGCCACTGGGAAACCCTTGGCCTGGACAAATTGTGGGAATGGGACCGACAGACCAACTTTATACTCCAGCTCCTCTTTCAAACCCCTATACAGTTCTGGGTGGGCTGGCAGTTTTATGTAGGCGCGTGGAAAACCGCGAAGCATAGAACCACAGACATGAATACCCTGATCGCCGTGGGAACCTCGGCAGCATATGCATATAGTGTAATAGCCATTTTCCTGCCGGAATTGTTTAGTGCAAAGGGATTGATAGCTACGGTCTACTTCGATACGGCCGGTGCCATCATTGTGTTAATCCTCCTCGGCCGTTTGTTGGAGGCTCGAGCTAAGGGACAGACCTCCGAAGCTATAAAGAAACTCATGGGGCTCCATGCAAAAACTGCCCGAGTATTACAGGATGGGAAAGAGGCTGATATTCCTATTGAAGAGGTTGAAGTAGGCGATATTGTGGTTGTCAGGCCTGGAGAGAAGGTCCCTGTAGATGGTATTATCAAAGAGGGTCACTCCTCTTTAGACGAATCCATGATCACCGGAGAGTCTATTCCTGTGGAGAAAAAGATTGGAGATGAGGTGATAGGGGCTACTATCAATAAAACGGGGACATTTCAATTCGAGGCCAAAAAGGTAGGAAAAGATACGATGCTCTCTCAGATCATAAAGATGGTTGAAGAGGCTCAGGGCTCAAAACCCCCCATTGCCCGTATGGCAGATATCATTGCCAGCTACTTCGTGCCTGCTGTCATTGGGATCGCTATACTCACCTTCGCTATCTGGTATTTCTTTGGCCCAGTTCCCGCCTTAACCTATGCTATGCTTAACTTTGTGGCAGTTCTCATCATTGCCTGCCCATGCGCTCTCGGTCTGGCAACCCCCACATCCATCATGGTAGGGACAGGTAAAGGGGCGGAGAATGGTGTACTTATCAGGAGTGGAGAAGCCCTGGAAACTGCCCATAAGTTGAACGCCATTGTCCTGGACAAGACAGGCACCCTGACCAAAGGGGAGCCATCCGTGACCGATATATTGACCAGCAACAGCTTTAAACCCGAAACAATCCTCATGCTATCAGCCTCAGCAGAAAGGGGGTCAGAGCATCCCCTTGGCGAGGCAATTGTTACTAAAGCCAGGGAACAAGGGCTAACCCTGGAGACACCATCGGATTTCAATGCCATTCCAGGCTATGGTATTGAGGCTACCATAAACGGCAAAAAGGTCTTGCTGGGTAATATAAAGCTCTTGCGAGACAGGAAAATCGAAATCGGAGACCTTGAGAAAAAAGCAGAGGACCTCTCCAACCAGGGAAAGACCCCTATGTATGTAGCTGTTGATGGATATCTTGGAGGAATTATTGCGGTAGCAGATACCCTGAAGGATAATTCAAAAGAAGCTGTGGCCACATTATACAAGCTGGGACTTGAAGTAATCATGATCACAGGAGACAACCAACGAACCGCCAGCGCCATAGCCAAACAGATAGGGATAAAGAGGGTGCTTGCAGAAGTACTTCCGGAGGTTAAAGCCAGTGAAGTCAAAAAATTGCAGGCAGAAGGGAAAAAAGTGGCCATGGTCGGGGATGGGATCAATGACGCCCCTGCGCTGGCTCAGGCAGATGTGGGAATTGCTATTGGCACAGGAACAGATGTTGCCATGGAAGCAGCTGATATCACCCTTATTAGTGGAGATTTGCAAGGTGTGGTCACGGCAATTGCCTTAAGTAAAGCCACTATAAGGAACGTCAAGCAGAATCTTTTTTGGGCATTTGCTTACAATACTATTCTGATTCCCGTTGCTGCCGGTGTTCTATTTCCCTTTTTCGGAATCCTCCTCAACCCCATCTTTGCAGCGGCTGCTATGGGACTCTCCTCTGTTACCGTAGTGTCCAACGCTCTGAGATTGAGGAGATTTAAGTCACCTATTCTGCCTTCACCCTTATTGGATCAACCTCTTATTAATGCATTTGCTGCAATCACTCTCTGAATCTCACTGCTTCCCAGCACTACCTCGTTAAACTTAGACTCTCTGTATATCCTTTCAATTGCGTATTCTTTAGATAAACCATAGGCACCGTGAACCTGAACCGCATCAGAGGCCACTTCCCTTGCAGCAGCACCGGTGAATATTTTAAGCAGTGCCGATTCAGCGAAGACATTTTCCCCTTTATCCATCTTTGCACCCACAGAATAAAGAAAAGCACGACTGGCAGCAACCTTTGATGCCATAGTAGCCAGATTCCACTGGGTCATTTGAAACTTTAAACCAATTGGAACGCCCCTGTGGGTCTTTTCTTTTGCGTACTGTACTGCATAATCCAATGCTGCTTGGGCCAGCCCCACATTCCCCGCACAGGATACCACCTTGGCAAAGACTTCCACGCCCAGCAATATATTGAAGCCCTGGCCTTCCTCCCCCAGGATGTTTTCACCTTCTACCCTGGCATCTTCCAAAATAATATCACCGTTATCTGTACCGCCAAAAGCGAGAAACTCTTCTCTCTTCCCTACTATATAGCCAGGATTCTGCGTTTCCACTACAAAGGCGGTTACTCCTTTTTCCGTCAGGGCGAATATAACTGCTATGTCGGCAATGCTCGAATTGGTTATAAATCTCTTCGTTCCGTTAAGGATCCAATCATTTCCATCTTTAACCGCCTTTGCCTTAAGCTGTTTTGGGTCAGATCCGGTCTCTGGTTCAGTAAAGGCCCAGGCACCCTTTAATGAACCTGTCAACAACCCTTTAAGATACTTCTCCTTCAGGTAATCACTGGCATAATTCAGAAATCCATACGCTGTCATGGCAGACACAACCGCGTAGAACATGCATGGAAGATATACATAAGACATCTCCTCGATAGCCAAAAGAAGGCTTGTAAAGGAAGCTCCGGATCCACCCCATTTTTCCGGAAATGGCAAGCCGGTTATCTTCATGTCCATTATCTTCTGTATAAGGTCTTCGGGTATCTTCTTTTCTTTCTCTATCTGG
>JBAZOX010000124.1:0-7647 GCA_041648535.1 Desulfobacteria bacterium
CAGTACTCACACCAGCCCCTGTGAAAACAACAATCCTCTTAGACTTAATGATCAAATCTGCCAACTGGCATATGAGTAATTCCAGGTTTGAATCCTCTTTCATCGCCATGTCCACTCCTTTTTTATATTTTTAGCAACTACTCAGGCACAAAGTGGCAAAGGCACAAATTCGTAATCCGTGAATCGTAAGTCGTAAATCGATTCACGATTCACGATTCACGATTCACGACCCCGCTCCACTCTGCTTTGTGCCTACCTGAATAGTTACGTTACATTAGCTTTAATATACTCTATCATTGGTCCAGTCAATGTCCCGGCTGTAAATACCTCATTCACCCCCATATCTTTAAGTACAGGGATATCCTCCAGGGGTATAACCCCTCCAATTATAAATAAAACACCATCTATTCTTTTCTCTTTAAGCAACTTCATTATCCTTGGAGTGAAGGTAATGTGTTCCCCAGAGAGGCAACTCAACCCAATAACATCAACATCTTCTTCTATAGCAGCCCTCACTACGTTCTCAGGGGTCTGAAACATCCCTAAGTAAACAACCTCCATCCCAGCCTCTTTAAGAAGGGATGAAACCACTTTTGCTCCCCTATCATGACCATCCAGACCAACCTTTGTAATTAAGACCTTTATCTTACGTTCCGATTCCATACTAAACCCCTTTCCATAATTGGGAGTCAGACCCACTCATATTCCAGTAGAGCGTTTCGTAATTAAGATGTCATATCGACCGAAGGGAGATATCTTCTAATAATGCATATTCATTAAGATTTCTCGCTTTGCTCAAAATGACAGTATTGCATATGTATTTATGAAACGATGTACTAGGTTGCTTAAGGCATACACTACTTCTATTCTGACTTCTGACTCCTGACTTCTGACTCCTGCATTATCTTGCCAAAGAATTCCTTTTCCTTTGCTCGCATAACCTGTGCCTCAGCACCTGATCTTTCATGGTCATAGCCAAGAAGATGCAAAATACCATGGATAAGGAAAAAATCTATCATCTCTTCTAAGGAAATTTCACTTTCCTCAGCCTGGCGTTTCGCAGTTTCTACTGAAATAACCACATCACCTAAAACATGGGGGTTAATTCCAGTGAAGTCCCCCTCTGCCATAGGAAAAGAGATAACATTAGTTGGGCCGCTTCTTCCAAGATACTGTTTATTTATCTTTTCTATTCGGACATCACCAACCATAAGGATACTTATTTCGCAATCAGGACATCCCAAGTCTTTTAAGATCTTTCTCGCCGTTTTTCTTATCCTCGACTCGCTTATTTCTATCTTCTTTTGTTGATTTCTTATCAATATCATTGAACTTCTTCTTTCCTTCAGTTTCTTTATAAGCCGGCTCCGGATAGTCTACCCTGTGGTGGAATATCCCCGTTAGGATCTTATTGAAACTTTTAGCTATTTCATTCAAATCCTTCAGGGTCAACTCACATTCGTTTAGCTGTCCATCTGCAAATACATTGTTGATAATCCTATGAACCATCCCCTGGATTCGGGATGGCGATGGGTCGGGAAGGGTCTTGGATGCAGCTTCTACAGCATCGGCAAGCAACACAAGCCCTGCCTCCTTAGTTTGGGGCTTGGGCCCTGGATACCTGTAATCCTTTTCATCTACCGGATAAAGCTCTGGATTCTCTTTATTTTTGGCCTTTTGATAAAAGAAATTAATAAGGCTGGTTCCATGATGTTGTCCTATAATGTCTATTATCGGTTGTCCAAGCCTGCTCTCCCTGGCCATTTCCACCCCATCTTTAACATGGGACAGCAAAATCAAACTGCTCATACTTGGAGCCAACTTTTCGTGTTTATTCTCACTGCCTGTTTGGTTTTCTATAAAGTATAATGGCTTCTTTATCTTTCCAATATCATGGTAGTAAGCGCTTACCCTGGCCAGAAGCGGGTTTGCATTAATAGCCTCTGCCGTTGCCTCAGCCAGTGTTCCCACAATTATACTATGGTGATAAGTGCCCGGGGCACGTACTATTAGTTCTCTCAGTTTAGGACTGTCAAGATTTGCCAGTTCAAGCAATTTAATATCTGTCGTATAGCCAAAGAGTGCTTCAAATAAAGGCGTAGTTCCAATTACTATAAATCCAACAAGAAGTCCGCCAAGAAAGCCAAAAGCAATGTCAAAAACTGTCGCAACGGTAAATAGGGAACCTTTAATCATATTAATAGAAAATATGGTTATCACATTTGTCAGACCGACTATAGCACCGGCCTTTATCAGAGTTGTTCTAAACTTGGTCAGGATTACACCATGAGCAGCTATGATACTGCCGAAAAGGGAATATATAAAAAATTCCAGTCTATTTTCGAATAGTATCCCGGATAAGATTGATATCATAATAGAAAAGATCAAAGCAACTCTAACATTTAATAAAACACTTATAAGCATTGCCCCAGAGGCTATAGGAATCACATAGAGGCAGGAATCAAGAGGTAGAAGAGGGAAGCTGTTGCTTACAGCTTCGCAGATCAGGATGGCGAGTTTTACAAATAAAACAACCATCCCCATGGTTATAGTTAATAAAAAAAGGTCCCTGTTATTAATTGATTGCCCTTTAAAACTCTTGAGTGAGAAATTATACAGGATATAACAGAGCAAAACCACCAAAAGAATAATCCCAAGGGACGTTAATACTAAATTGTCATACTTCTTTGCTCTCTGAAATACCTTCAGTTTGACCAGGTGTTCATTCTTTATCCTTTCTCCTTCTCGTACTATTATTTCTCCCTTTTTAACTTGATAAAAAATGGGTTTAACACTCTCTCTTATTATGCTCTTTCTCCGTGCTGTCTCATTCTTGTTAAAGGTTAAGTTAGGCTCTATCAGCCTTTGAGAGATTGTCATTACAGTTTTTCTTAATGAACCCTCTAAATCACCTGGAATCTTATTTGAATTTACCTCAATGGCTTTTTTAGCGTCTTTTAGATCCATTATTGACAATAAATCCTTTGCCTTTGCCTCATCTTTCGTCTCGATATTCCTTATAATAATTCCATTGTCCTTTTCTTTATACAGAAGTTTCTTATTGCCAACTATCTCCCTCTCTAATGGTGTACTTATCAGTATACGCACATATCTTTCTATGCTCTTGTTAAACCGATACCTCTCCAATACCCCAAATTCCTCATCGTTAATATCTACCAATGTCTTCTGAAATTCATCCCTCCTGGCATTAATCCGGTCCCTGAAAGGGGCTAAGTTGAGTTTCGTTGTTTTAACCGTATCGTTCGTTCTAATCTTATTCTCTATCTCTTTATAGGAATCCCTCATCAAGGTAAAAGAAGATGCCAGTCTTGTTCGAATCTCACCAGACATATTTGGATCAAAGTCATAAACTACAATTACGCCTTTTTCTGCTTCTTTAACCCTCTGGTCTGTTGATTGTTTGTCCTCAATAAGGAGATCCTGGGGAGATTTTATGTTTTTTGAGGCAATATCACCTGGTTCATAGTGTATGGAAGGTAACTCAGCGTTTGGATACAGGAAAAAAGTTACAAATACACCCAATAAGATAGCCATCAACCATCTTTGAAATAAAGGGTTCTTAAATATTTCAAAACTAGATATCCTAAAAGATGAAATAAGCAATTCCGATATCTTTTTTTTCTCTCCGTTTGCAGGTGCCACTGTGGTTTCCTTATTTTCCTGTCATCTCGATCAAAGGGAGAGATCTGACTTGCAACAGCAAGTCATCCTGAGCAAAGCGAAGGATCTTGTTGCATGACTCATTAGGATCCCTCGATTCTCTCGGGACGATGCTTCGCTTCGGATTTCTCGTTTCACTTGAATCCTTGACCCCTTGAATCCTTTTCATCTCTCCTTACAAACTATCTCTAGATCTCTCATAGCGTTCATATGCCCTAATAACGTCTTGAACTAAACGGTGTCTTATTACATCCTTTTCTGAAAAATATGTAAAGTTTATTCCTTCAATCCCTTTAAGGATCTTTTGGGCTTCTATTAACCCAGATGTTTTCCCCGCAGACAAATCAATTTGGGTAACATCTCCTGTGATAACAGCCTTTGAACTATAACCCAATCTGGTCAAAAACATCTTCATCTGTTCAGAAGTTGTATTCTGGGCTTCATCCAGGATGACAAAAGAATCGTTTAAGGTACGTCCTCTCATAAAGGCTAGAGGAGCAACTTCGATAATTCCTCTTTGTACTAAGCCGGAGGCTTTTTCAAAGTCAATCATGTCATAGAGGGCGTCGTACAGAGGCCTAAGATAGGGATTTACCTTTTCGTATAAATCCCCGGGTAAAAAGCCCAGTTTTTCACCCGCTTCAACAGCAGGTCTGGCAAGAATAATTCGGTCAACTTCCTTCTTCATCAAAAAGGATATTGCCAGGGCCATTGCCAGGTAAGTCTTGCCTGTCCCAGCCGGGCCTATCCCAAAAACGATGTCAAAATTCCTTATAGCATCAATATATTCTTTTTGGCATAAGCTCTTTGGGGTTATAGGCCTCTTTCTGGAAGATATATAAACAGTATCCAGAAATATATGTTTGAGATTTGCCGAACTATCGTTACTTACAATCCTTACTGCATAATCAACGTCATTTGGATATATTGGGTAACCTGACTCCAGTAATGAATAGAGTTCAACCAGGACTTTTTCTGCAATCTTTACATCAAAACAAGCGCCATTGATACTTATCTCATTGCCTTTTGCATTAACCTTTACTTCTAAGGTCTTCCCGATGTATCTCAGGTTTTTGTTATGTTCACCACAAAGGGTTCTTAGCAGGTTATTGTCATCAAAATTCAGTTTTACTGTATCTTCGTTGACTTCGCTTCTCAAAAAAATCCTTTCTCCAGTTACTATGCAATACCCAACGTTTGCGAGTTAAGTGCCTAAAGTGAGCTAAAGTGCCTAAAGTTGTTTAAGCCTTGAAAATCTTTAGCTGGCATCCTTTTCATTCTGGCTCCCCTGAATAGTTACAAACAATGCAATATTACCACTATCAATGTTCGATTGCAAAACTTTTTCTTTAACTCCTTCCCTTCTTCTATAATCGTGCCTTTTTTGCCTTGCAAAAAAAGTAGAGTTCCTCTATCCTGTTTCCTCGTTGTTTATAACACGTTTCATCAAGGTATTTAAGAAATTTTAGCTACTAGTATGATAATTTCAATAGCTTCCTTCCAGGAGATAACTTTGCAGCACGCCAACTTAAAAGATTTTGAAAACCTGCTCCAAATAATGAAAAGATTGAGGGGGCCGGAAGGATGCCCCTGGGATAGAGAGCAGACTAGAGACAAATTGAAATGGTATCTGATAGAAGAATGCTACGAAGTATTGGACGCAATTGAGAAAGGATCAGATGAAAATATAAAGGAAGAACTGGGGGATATCCTCTTTCAAATCATATTTCTGGCAGAGATTTCAGAAGAAGAGGGAGGTTTCAATATATTTGATGTGATTAACTCTGCAAGAGAAAAGATGATCCGTCGTCATCCTCATGTGTTTCATAACGAAAATGCAAAAGACAGCAGAGAAGTCAAAAAGATATGGTGGAGGATAAAGGAAGAGGAGAAAGGTAAAGAAGAAGGCTGCTCTATCTTAGACTCTATCCCTCCCGCCCTCCCTTCCCTTCTGAGGGCTTTCAGGATCACAAAAAGAGCTGCTCATGTTGGATTTGATTGGGATAACGTGGAAGGGGTATTTGACAAGATTAAAGAAGAGATAGAGGAGTTTAGAGAAACCTTA
Organism: Desulfobacteria bacterium; assembly: GCA_041648535.1. Lineage (GTDB taxonomy): Bacteria > Desulfobacterota > UBA8473 > UBA8473 > UBA8473 > UBA8473. Next base: position 5,747 of record JBAZOX010000124.1, read on the forward strand.
AAAGATAAGAACGAAGAGAGGATGGAGGATGAATTGGGAGACATTTTATTCTCGGTAGTAAATCTGGGTAGGTTCTTAGAGATCAACCCTGAGGAGGCATTAAGGAAGGCCATTGGAAAGTTTACAATGCGCTTTAAAGAGATCGAAATGTCGTTGAAAAAAGAGAATAAAGAAATAGGAGATGTGACCCTGGAAGAAATGGATAAACTCTGGAATGAAGCAAAAGAAAAAGGATAGGGAGAAGGAAAGGGGAATTAAATTTAGTTTCCCATTGCCCCTCGTATCTTAGTAATGAGCCTATTTGTAAAATTCTCATGGGCTAAAAGGGCATCTCCATAGAACGCGAGGATGACCATGTTTCCGAATTGCCTTCCATCAAGTATATTTACATATTTTCCCTCTTCCTCATCCGGGAATGATTGGCTATAAGCGAACTTTAATTCCAGATCATGGAACAGTTCCTTTAATTCTTCTATGTCTTTAACATTTTTTAAGACAATCAAACCTAAGGCTCGATCAATTATCTCAGGATATATCGTAAGGTCATTTAAACGCTGCCCCACACTGGTTCTATACCTCGGTATGTCCTTAATGAGCTTAAAAAGCTCTGTCATCTCCTGATCTTCCAGGTTGTAATCTCTTTTAATCTTAAGCCAGGCAGGTTGAAATTCAGGGAAGATAACCCTATTCCATTGGGGATAAGTTGTGGGAGGCTTCTCTAATCTGACATGATCTTTTGCATCTGTTTCCACCATCGATACAAGTCTGGGAAGCAGGGTCTTCCATCCAAACAAGACACCGATGAATAAGAAAACGGAGAGAGAGATAAAGAGATACCTTCTTTGATTCCTTTCAGGCTCAGGCGGGTTCAATGCCCTGAAAGGGGCAGTATTCTCAAAATGCATAAAAAACTCAAAGAGACCGCTATCCCTTTCCTCGCCTATAGTCAATAACGCCCTGCTCTTTAACTCTTGAAGTCTTTTGTCTAATTCCTTAATATCTCCAACGTATCTACAATAAGCCAGAAGTAACTCTCCTCCCTCTATTTCTGTAATTCTGACATCACGAAAATGCGCTTCTTCTAGTAGAGAAGAAATGTACTCCCTTTTCCCGGCAGAAAACCTGAAGATGACCTCATGCCCCTTGTCTAAGGAAAGCCCATCTTCTCTCTTTAAGGTTAAAGACCTTCCGCCATCTTCTTGTTGCCCTTTCTCTCTGTCTTCTTTGATCTCCATTTTCACCACCGCCAAGCGGAGAGCTACCACTGTCCATATAGGTCGACAGTTAATCTGCAAATATATGGTAATATAACATTGATGACTTCGTAAAAAGCTCCACTATGCCGACACGTCGGCATTATAATGGAAAGTAACTTGCGCTTTCAGCAAATTTGTTCTTTTTTGGTAAATGTCAAGTAATATAAGCTAGTTACAACTCATTTGCAAATTTAAGTTACTTGGAAGTCGGAAAACGCCCTTTTCTGTCATTCCCGTGAAAACGGGAATCCAGAAAATTCAAGGAGTTCTGGACTCCAGCCTTTGCGGGAGTGACAGCTATAGGGACTTAGTACGAAAATAAATAATTTTCATGCTTCGTGGCGCCCCACGGGGCATGAGTGTTTTTTACGAGACCGTCAAATTTTCGTTTAACCTTAAAAAACATTTTGGGAATTATTGTTTTGGGCAACAACCCGTGTAGAATTGCCCCCTGTTTATCCTTTTCTTCCTTTTCCCAATACATCCTCCACATCCTGCGGGGTGTATTCGGGAACAATTTCCTGCATGATCTGCTTAATCGCCTGGCTATTGAATTCTTCGGCAGCGGCAATCAACTGTGCCAACTTTTCCATAAGATGGTCTTTGAATTCATCCAGTCTACAAAAGCCGTTGATCTGGCCATCA
>JBAZOX010000125.1:0-7642 GCA_041648535.1 Desulfobacteria bacterium
ATTTGGGGGGTGAGGACAAAATGCGTTCTTGATCCTCTGGGGATAGTTTTGCGGATTATTTTATTAAACTCAGCATCTTTTTCAAGTACTGCCTCTACGGAGCTTTTAGTTTTTAGATGAAATCTGATTTTTTGATAGTTCTCTATTTCCTGGTCAGAAACAAGAGATACCTTTACTTCCTCAACTCCGCTAAAGATAATATAGATTTGGCTATAATAATTCACCATGTCCATAACAGGAATGTTATTCCGGGTGGCATACTCAATAATGTCTTTTTCCAGATCAGGTAAATAGGGAGGAATGTCAGGGATCATCGATTGGGTTATATTCATTTTTGATCCACAAATTAAAGGGAATTATATACAGATGAGAGATGATAATATTAATTTTTTCAAGATGTTGTCAAGATAATTCTTAAGGATAAATTTACAATAGCGATCATTAATATGGTTTTTCTCTACGTCATGACCGTCTCTTCTAGGTTATGCAAGACTTCATCAAGTCGCCCCCCAAATTTTTGGTCAATCTCATCTGGGCCTGGTTCAATCTTGTAGATTGAACCAAAGGATTAACAAATGATCTAAAAACATTAACTAATGGTTCAGGCTGCAAGTCTGAACCAGCAAAGAATTAAAATACCCCACCTCACTGTTCAAGTACCAAGACCATCCTTGCTGGAAAATAACCTATTTGCCGGAACGTACCGGGAGCGCCCGGCGGTTGCTGCTGCCGGACTGGCGATTCCAGTTCAGCCTGCCGCTGCTGAAAGCAAAGCTGCCGCCGTCGGAACCGCTTGTTTCGGACGCCCAAGAACAGCAAGCAGTCAGGATAATCAGGGTGGTCAGATGATATCCATTATGGCCCTCAACCGAACGGTTATATAACCCCGCCAGCTCCTCCGATGTCGGCATCCGCCAGTCCGTATATCCGCCCGCGCGATAATTCTCGCAATAGCTCTTGGCGTCTTGCCAGTTAATATCTGACCTATTGTCCTTTGCCGCCCACGTCAGGTTCGTCCGTGTGTCCAGGACCGTCCCGTCGTCATAAGCAATAAAACTGCCGTCTTTTCCGATTTCCTTCCGGGCAAGGAATCTTGCCGCCTGTTTGCTGGCCTCCTTGGCCATGGCCTCCTCTTGCTGGAATTTCGTGAACTGAGCAATCTCAGCGAATATATTCGGCTTCTCCAGACTGAATTCCCGCGTTTCCTTCGTCCCCGGATGGGTCACCCGCGCCGCTGTCAGCTTCGGGCTGAGTTTTGCCGCTTCTTCGATCTGGAAGAGGCCCTCGGCCTTCAGATAGGTCCTCGTCTTGTAGAAGTCTTTGGCGCTGTTACGATCCGTATAATTCCACCAGGTTGACCATGACTTACCCTTGTATTGCAGACGGACTGGAAAACGGTTATTATCCGCATCTGGCTCGCCCAAGTCGACTGTAATAGTGCCCTCTTCGGGAAGCGTTAATTTGCGCGACTGCAAGTCCCTAAGGCGCTGCATAAACGGCGTCAGCACCCGTATTTGCTGCCCCAGGTAGCCCACCTTCGCCTGGGCGAGTTTCAACGTCTCCTCATTTTTGAGCACTTCCACTTCCTTGCCCTGTACCATCTCTGCATCTTTCACCTGCCGCTCATAGGCAGAGATTCTTTGGTTGTACTCCGTTGTGGTCTCGAAGGCGTCCTTCGGGGCCGGTGCAGGCGGTAGTTTCGCCGTCGTCAGGGTGCGTTGCTGGGCATAGGCGGCCGTCAGGTTCCTTGTATTCTCCCCGTACTGGTAATCTAGACGACCCTTAAGGTTGGCGATTTCTTTTTTCAGGTCAGTCACTTCAGTCACGGCCTGTTTCAGAGAGAGGCTATCGTCAATAGCTACCCAAGATTCCTGGGAGAGTTTTGTCTTTCTGGAAAGTTCATTCCACCGCTGCTCATTTTCCAACTGGGCGCGTTTGACGCGATCCTGCTCCGCAGCCAGGGCCGCCGCCTCTTCCCTTTTAGCTTTCTCCTGCTCCGCAAGGGTTCGGTTGATCCTTTCCTGCATCTCCCGCTCTTTCGCAATGCGATCGGCCTCGGCTCGGCTCAATTCGCCCCTGGCCTTCAGGGACTGCTCCTCCCGGAAGAGGCGTTGGCGATCACGCTCCCGCTCCAGGGCGAGAGCCTGTGTATTGAGTTCCTCCAGACGTTTGACTTCTGTGCTTTTCAGATTGGCCAGTTTATCTTCCAATTCCCTCATCTTTTTTAAGGCGTCATCTCTTTCTTTCAAGGCGCCTTTATCTCTCATAAAGACCTCGATCTGCTGATTCAGAACGGCGGTATCCACGGTGATCTTCGCCTTGACGGTAACGTGGACAATCCCTTCTTTTATGACAATTGACGGCACACCGAGAACCTGGGACTGCAGCACGCCGGAGGCAAGGGCCGTAACCTCGTCTTTGGCCAGTACGTAATTTTGCACTACTGTGAGGGAAGAGATGAAAGTTCCCGCTTCTTCTACAGCAAGACGCTTGGCCTTCTGCAGGGCAAATGCCTCGACCTGCTCCTGGCTCTGATCCCGACCGACGACCTCCTCCACTTCCTTCTCAAAGACCTTGATCTCAGCAAAGGCGGGAACAACAAGTAAAAAACATAAGACAATTGCTAAAATCCAGATACGATTCTTAGATGTCCGCATTCCTCAACCCTCCATAAGAAAGTATTTATGACCAGTGTTTATTACTTACTACTCCTCACCGATTCGTCTGAAACATTACATAGTGCTTTCCCTCAAAATCCTCTTGTCCCCTACCCTGATGGTGACCCTTATCTTATCAAAATACTCGATTAAAGGTGTAGAGTATTTTCGTGATGATTTTGTAATATCCTTGAATTGAGATATGGCAACCTCTTTATTCTCTCTGAGAAAAGCCACTAAATCCTCTTTTAATTTGGCAACAGCATCACTGTCAAAGTAAAATTCCTCTTTTATCTTTACCAGCGTTCCTTTTTCAACCAGCATATCCAATACAGCCTTTACCTCTGATGCATTAGCGGCTAACCTATCCACCAGTTCCTTGTATGTAGGAGGTGATAGTTGTTCTTTAGAGTAAATGTCTACAATCTTTTCTTGAATTTCCTTTTGGGATTCTTTCAATGATATTGAATAATCGGAAAGTCGGAACTTGTCTTTTACTCCCTTTATCTTATCAATTTTGGTAAGTTCAACTATAGCCTTATTAAACAGTTTTCCATTTACGTTCTTAGGCAATTTGGTCTTCAGTTCCTCTTTTGACATCCCTTCCTTCATAGGATAAGCTATATGATACTCTTTTATCTGATCTGTCATTATCTCTTTTAGATTGTCATAGACACTCTGATGGACTACCTTTATGGTGTCCTTGTCGAATTGAATCAATTCCCTGCTGGTCATTAAACCCTCCAACAGGGTTGATAGCATAGAAGGACCTATATCAATTCTCATCTGTAAGTCTCGCACACTTAATCCCTTGAATCCGGAGTTGTAAACATGCGTTTTTATTATATCCTTTTTATTACCATCCTGAAAGACTTCCAGGTCGGCTAATATCTCCTTGGAAAATTTCTTTAGTTTTGTTGGATATGAATCTAAAACCTCACCTCCTCCTATGGTATAAACCGGGGAGTAACTCCTGATAATAAACCTGTCTTTATGCATAGTTATAGCAGGGGTTTCCATCTTTAATCGAGCAAAAGCAGCCTCCCCTGGAGGAAGCTTATCTCTATCAAAAAAAATTATATTAGCAACAATTTCACTGGTCCCTGTATGAAATTTCACTTTTGTCCTGTTTTTAAGTGGCTTGGGGGCACTGGATAGGTGCTCTAAATAAACATCTATTAGAGAGGTTGGGGCTATCGTACCGGGAGAAGTTATAACCTCTCCTCTCTTAATAGAAAATTTGTCAATCCCATGCAGATTCAACGCTGTTCTGAGCCCTGCCGTGGCATTTTCTACCCCCTCATTATGGACTTGAACACCCCTGACCTTTGTCTCTATTCCTGAGGGAAGAATCTCTACCGTTTGCCCAACTGACAGGCTTCCGGAATACAGGGTGCCGGTAATAACGGTACCAAACCCCTTCATGGTGAACACACGGTCTATTGGCACTCTCAACGGACCTTCAGATGATTTTTCTTCGACTTTGTCGGACAAATTATCCAGTTCAGCTAACAGCAGGGGAATCCCTTCGCCGGTGACAGACGAGACGGGTATCATTGGAGAACCTTCTAAAAAGGTTCCCTTTACAAATTCTTCGATATCTCCTTTGACCATCTCCAGCCATTCTTCATCTACTAAGTCAGTCTTCGTTATAGCTATAAGTCCATTTTTTATCCTCAAAAGGCTGCAAATTTCAAAATGCTCCCTTGTCTGAGGCATAATTCCTTCATCGGCAGCAATAGTGAAGAGTACTATATCAATCCCACCAACGCCTGCCACCATATTCTTTATAAACCTCTCATGACCGGGAACATCTACTATTCCAATTCTTTCTCCGCTGGGTAATGTCAGTGGGGCAAACCCCAGCTCAATAGTTATCCCTCTAAGCTTCTCTTCTTTTAGACGATCTGTGTCAACTCCTGTAAGAGTTTTTATTAGTGATGTTTTGCCGTGGTCAATATGACCAGCCGTACCGAGTACAATATGCTTCATATTTTTTCCTATTGATTAAGTGTTGAGTGCCACGACATCGTGGACGAATAAATGTGCCATGACATCGTAGACTTGATGAAATTCAGGCATATTGGTTCCAGTAAGATTCTGTAATTCAATTGTGCGCAAGTTATAAGCATATATGATGTTTCGTCAAGTAGTGGCCATGATTTCTAATGCGCTGGCAGTCATGTTTTTATAGGTTCGTCCACGATGTTGTGGCATTCAAATCTGTCCACGATGTGTTGGCACTCAACAATTAAGAGCTTAAAGGGTTACGCCCAGTTAGAATATATGGGAATAATGGAAGACTAGAATAGTGCCGGCTTCGCAAAAAGTCCATCTGCGGCGTTACGCTGCGTCCTCAGTCATTGCAGCGTACAGGTAAGTACGCTTCATTCCTTCGGATTTGCGCGCCTTGCATCTGGAGCTTTTTACTGTGCCAGCTGATTTTTGACTTAGTACGACTTCATCAATAGCATTATGCTGAAAGGAAATAATGCATAATGCTACCAAAGAAGGAAGATAATAGTCAACAACAAAAGTTGCTGCAAAACGAACCCCTTGACTTTAGGCGCTCTTTGTGTTACGTTCATTTGCGTTGTTGAACGATAGAGAGCTTTGAAGAAGTACCCCTGAGAACGAATTTTTATCAATACGAAAGGAGTAAACATAATTGCAGGATAAAATCTTTGATTTCAAGATAATACCCGAGATTGTCTTTGGGAATGGTGCATCTGAAAAGGTTGGTGTTGAAGCCGGAAAGAGAGGCGGAACCAAAGCCCTGGTTGTTGTAGACCCAGGGATTATAAGGGCAGGACTCTTTGATAGGATTGAAGAATCTTTAACAAAAGAGGGGATAGAGGTTACTGTCTTCGATGGAGTGGAACCTGAACCACAGATTGAGATCGCTGATCAGTGTGCACAATTGGGCCGTGATAGTGGCTGTGATATTGTAGTGGGTATCGGGGGCGGCAGTGCAATGGATACAGCAAAGGCAACCTCAATATTACTGACAAATAATGGAAAGACCAGAGATTATCAGGGTCTTGACTTAGTCAAGAAGCCAGGTGTGCCCAAGATAATGATCCCCACAACAGCAGGGACAGGAAGTGAAGTTACTTTTACAGCAGTATTCACAGATAAAAATACGAAGAGTAAGGCAGGTGTGAACAGCAAATATCTCTTCGCTGATCTTGCCTTTCTCGACCCCAAACTCACTCTCTCCCTTCCCCCTAAGGTTACAGCCTTTACCGGCATGGATGCCCTGACCCATGCTATAGAGGCATACACCTCTCTTTCATCTAATTCATTTGTCGATCTCTTTGCCCTGGAGGCCATAAGGCTTATATCTAAGAACCTCCATAAAGCTGTGATAGATGGTCAGGATGTTGAGGCAAGGGGTGGCATGTTAAAAGGAAGTCTGTTTGGTGGAATTGCTCTGGCAAATGCAGGGGTGGGTGCAGCCCATGCCCTGGCATACCCGATGGGTGGTGAGCATCAAGTTCCTCATGGCATAGCAAACGGCTTACTGCTTCCTTATGTGATGGAGTTTAATTTAGAAAGTAACATCGAGAAATTTTCGCGCATCGCGGAGGCTATGGGAGAGAAGAACCAGGGCTTTTCTGTCTTAGAGTTTGCAGAAAAATCAGTATCAGCGGTTAAAAAACTCATCGAAGATGTAAAGGTGCCAACCAGGTTGAGAGAATTGGGCATTCCAGAGTCTGCAATAGAGGGTTTATCTTTAGGGGCTATGAAGGTGACCCGCCCTATAGAGAATAACCCAAGAAAGGTGACTAAAGAGGATGCCATTGAGATATACAGAAGGGCATACTAAAATATAGGATAAGCGTTCAGTAGTAACCAAGGGAGGGGAAAAGAGCTATGGGTGGCGGAGAATTATTGGGGAAGAAAGAGATAGACGAGGTAGTGGGCGTACTTGAGAGAGGGGTTCTTTTTCGATATGGCTTTAATGAAAAGCGAAAAGATATCTTCAAGGTACAGGAATTTGAAGAAATGATTGCAAGATATATGGGGGTGAATTACGCACTGGCTGTTGCCTCCGGCACAGCAGCGGTCCGAGTAGCCCTTGCATCTCTGGATATTGAACCGGGAGATGAGGTAATAACCCAGTCTTTTACCTTTGTGGCTACTATCGAAGCCATATTGGAGGCAGGGGCTATCCCTGTAATTGCTGAGATAGACCGCTCATTTAATATGGACCCAAATGACCTTGAGGCAAAGATCACCAATAAAACCAAGGCCATAATCCCGGTTCATATGCTCGGGGTTCCTGCTAAAATGGATGATATATGTGACATTGCAAAAAGGCATGGAATAAAAGTATTGGAAGACTCTTGCCAGGCATGTGGATCAAGTTATAAAGGCAAAAAGACAGGAACCATAGGAGACATCGGTTGTTTTAGCTTTGACTTTGTTAAGACGATAACCACCGGTGAAGGGGGGATGGTGGTTACTAACGATCAAGAGATGTACTTGCGAGGTAACTACTTCCAGGACCATGGACATGAGCATAGGCAGGATATTCCAAGGGGGAAAGACAGTAAAAGCATTACCGGCTTTAACTATCGTATGAGTGAGATACAGGGGGCTATAGGGGTAATTCAGCTCTCCAGGCTTGATTATGTCATTTCACAGCAAAGGAAGAACAAGGCAAGAATAAAGGACGCCATCGGGGATATAGATGGGTTAGAGTTTAGAGAACTGCCGGATAAAGATGGTGACGGAGGAGATACATTAATATTTCTTCTACCTAAAAGCCAGATGGCAAAAGATGTTGAGGGTATACTAACAAAGGATGGAATCGAAACAAAGATTCTGCCCTCCGCACTGGGGTGGCATTATATTGGGAACTGGGATCATATCATCACCAAGTTAAACAGGCAAAGGGGCAAAGAGGTATACAGAAGAGATATGTGGCCGAAAAGTGACAGTATCCTGAATCGGGCCATAGCCATAGGTATTTCGGTAAA
>JBAZOX010000126.1:0-7603 GCA_041648535.1 Desulfobacteria bacterium
ATAGATTGAAGGGAGAGCTTTGAAGAATTACCCCTTTTCGCTTCAGCATCCATTTTTTGACCCATCTAAGCTCGCTTCATTGAAAATTCACAAACTCGCTCTTCGTGCTCAAACATGTGAATTTTCTACATTCCGCTCGCTAAGTTGGGTTCCCCAAAAAATCTATGAATTCGCTCTCAGGGGTAATTCTTCAAAGCTCTCGGTAGAGTATTTTAAAAATATTACTTATGTTTATCCCAGATTAAATTTTTCATCTTAAAGAGGAGTTAATTGGTAAGAAGGGTATTCATAACGCTGTTTTTGGCTGTTTTTTCTGCCATGGTTGGGATAGGGATTATCATCCCCCTTTTGCCCCTTTATGCCCAGAACTTAGGGGCTAGCGGGATCTGGTTGGGTATAATCTTTTCCGGCTTTTCCATTTCTCGCTCTATATTCATGCCTATCATCGGCAGACTATCTGACAAAAAGGGCAGAAAGATATTTATATGCATCGGACTATTTGGATATACCTTAGTTTCAATGATCTATACCTATGCTGACAAAGCTTATGAGCTGGCCATCATTCGTTTTTTGCAGGGTTTATTTGCAGCCATGATTATCCCCATAGCTATGGCTTACATAGGTGAAATATCGCCGGTGAAGAAAGAAGGGACATTTATAGGGGCATTTAGTGTTTCTCTATTCGCCGGGTTTGGTGTGGGTCCTCTTATGGGTGGGGTTTTAAAGGATCATTTTGGCATGAATGCAGCCTTTTATGCTATGGGGGGACTAAGCTTAATAGCTTTTGCACTGGTTTTGCTATTTCTACCCGAGCTCCATTTGTATAAGAAAGCGTGGGGAAAGCCCAGGGCCTCTTACAGGATGATGCTGGACAACAACATAATAAAGGGGATAACGGCCTTCAGACTGACCAATTCTGTGGGAAGGGGAATGGTTGCGACCTTTCTCCCTATCTTTGCCCACCAATACCTTAGCTTGAGCGGTTCGGAGATAGGGCTTTTGATCTCCGCAAATATATTACTAACCTCCTTTCTGCAGGTACCCTTCGGAAGGTTGGCAGACAAGGTCAGCCGAAGTAAGCTGGTTGTTGTTGGGGGGGTTATGGCTTCCCTGGCGATATCACTGATACCTTACGCATCTGATTTCGCCCATTTGTTGGTTTTAAACATGGCAATGGGCATTGCCGGAGCCGTCTCTCTACCGGCAGCAACTGCCTTAGCAGTAGAAGAGGGAAGAAATATGGGTATGGGGGCTGTAATGGGAGTATTCGACATGGCTATGAGTTTGGGATTGGCAGGTGGTCCGCTGCTTGGGGGGCTCTTTATGGATTTTCTGGGAATAGAGTACATCTTCCTTTTTGGAGGGTTCGCCGGATTTGTAGCCACAGGGCTTTTCGTATGGTTTGTGAAAAGTAGGGGCAGGGATAACCCTGCCCCTACAGGGCAACCATGAAGGATTGCCCCTACCCCTTGAATCCTTATCACCAACTAAATGGGAGAAGAACCGGAAGCATATGAGATCCAGAGAAGACCTCCGCAGGATATTTGAAGTGGCAGCGGCTATAAACAGGATGAGGACGCTGAGGGTAGGGTGAGGTATTCTATGTATATACCGTAACCCATGTATATTCTTGACATAAACAAGTATTGCTGCAATAATAGAATCATTATGAATCACTTTTAGGGTCAAGGGGGGTGATGCACGTGAAACAGATTACGCTTAGGAGTATACCTGATGAGATTGAAGCGATGGTTAAAAAGGAAGCAAAAGCAAAAGGTTTAAGTCTTAATAAGGCGTTTATTACGCTGCTTGAAAAGGCAACAGGTGTAAAAACAAAGGACAGAAAGAAGAAAGCGCTGTATCATGATCTGGACAATCTGTCTGGTGTCTGGTCGAAAAATGAGGCTGCGGCATTCGATAACAACCTTCAATTACAGCGAAAAGTGGATGAGGAATTATGGAAAAAAACAAGATAATGCTGGATACATCTGCTTATTCTTCCTACCTGAGAGGAAACTCTGAGATTAAGTTATCAATTCAGCAGGCTGACGAGATATTTCTAAATCCTGTGATACTCGGTGAACTGTTGGCAGGCTTCATAATGGGGAAAAGTGAAAAGAAAAACAGGCTGATACTCGAGGAGTTTCTTTCTTCCCCAAGGGTTAAGGTTGTGGCTATTGATGAAGAGACATCAGAAAGATATGCTGTGATTGTTAATCATCTCAGGAAAGAAGGTGCCCCGATACCTACCAATGATTTATGGATTTCTGCTTCTGCCATGCAGCATGGGTTAAAAGTTGTAACTACTGACAGCCACTACCTGAAGGTACAGCAGATCATAACCGAGTATTATAAGGTGGACTAATAAGAGATTATTCAAGAGGTTGTTGTATTTGGAGGAGGTGGGGGATGAAGAAAGGCATGAAGCATCTGACTAAAGCAGAAAGACATGCTGTTGAAGATTTTGCAAAACTTATACGGGCCGGACTGGGTGGATGCCTGATTAAGATAGAAATTTTTGGCTCCAAGGTAAGAGGAGATTATACAGAGAGTTCTGATATAGATATACTTATCATTGTAAAAGAGAGAACCCTTGATGTTATGGATAGAATAGGTGATATTGCAGCAGAGCTGACACTTGAATATAACATACCTATTTCTCCTATTGTCTTTAGTGAACATGAATATAAAGTAAATGCAGATATGTCATCATCTTTTATATTAAGTGTTAAGGCAGAAGGGTGCAGATTGTAATGACAAATAATGGTGAAAAAAAGAAGGCATTAGTTTTATATCGTCCGGAGAGTGCAAAGGAGAAACTCAAATCTGCTATTGTCCTTTTTGAAGACGGCGATTATAAGGATTCTGTAAGCAGGTCGTATTATTCTGTTTTTACCGCTGCAAGGGCGCTCCTTGCAACAAAAGGACTGGATAGTTCAAAACATTCTGGAGTAATTGCACTTTTTAACCAGCATTTTGTGAAAACCAAAATCATAGTAAAAGAGATAGGCAAGTTAATAGGGAAGGCAAAACTTTATAGAGAACAGGCTGATTACGGGGATTTTTTTATTGTTTCCAGAGAAGAGGCTGAAGCACAGATTTAATCTGCAAAAAGATTTATTGCAGAGGTTGAGTATGTTATTAAAAATATGAATCTGTCCTAAAATATTTTTCAGGAGGCGGGGTTATGAGAATGAAGGGTAATTTAGCTTCTTTAATCAAAACCTCATGTTGGACGCACAGCCAGAAAGGTGTACAACAATGAACAGACTCCGCAGTTGATTGCACCAATTGACTTAATTAAGCAGAAGTTGACAGAAAAATAAGGATAAAGATGCTTGATTATCTTGCTATATTTAAGCTATTAAACGAAAAAGGGATCAGATATATTGTTGTGGGTGGTATTGCAGTCAACCTTTATGGTATTCCAAGAATGACTTATGATATAGACCTGATACTTGACCTTGAGGATAAGAACTTAGAAAAAATTTTGAATTTGTTAAAAATGTGGGGATTTAAGCCAAAGGTACCTGTGGACATCATGGAATTTGCAGAGAAGGATAAGAGGAAAGACTGGATAAAAAACAAGAATATGAAGGCATTTAATCTCGTAAACCCGGAATGGGCTATTTCAGAGATAGACATTGTGATTGATTCACCTGTAGATTATGATAAGGCACATAAAAGAATCAATGAGATTAAGCTTCATGGTGTTACAATCCCTGTAGTCTCGATTGATGATCTCATAAAGATGAAGGAAAGGACAGGGAGACAGCAGGATAAGGCAGATATAAGATATTTAAAGGAATTGAAGGATGAGAAAAAGTAAAACTATAGGTTTTGATTACTATTTGAGCAAAGAGGCGATTGAAAGATATAGAGAGAAGCCCATTGAGTTACGACTTAAATGGCTTTATATGGGAAACCTCCTAAGAAAAGGATACAGCAAGAGGGTCATTGAATTGCAGGATAGGTTTAGAGAGGGGAAGTAAATGATTTTCAGGAGGTGGGAGATGAAAGGGATATTTGCAGTAATTTTAATCTTTGCATTAGCAGGCTCGATGGCAGGGTGTATGACACCGTTGACGAATGCGGTAAGTAGGGGCGACATCCAGCAGGTTAAAGCCCTGCTTGATAGCGGAGCTAACATTCATGAGGCAGGTGGTGACCCTTCTCGAACACCGTTAGTTTGGGCAATAGAAAATAAGGATTTTGTTACAGCAAAATTGTTGATTGAGAGGGGTGCAGATGTCAATCTACCACCCGGATACTTTACACCTCTAGTAGCTGCCGTACGAGCTGGTGATATTGCTTTGGTAAGCCTTTTGATCGAGAAAGGCGCGAATGTAAATCAAAGTGCCATGTACTCCTTTACACCTTTAATGTGGGCAGCGTACTATGGAAAACTATCTATTGTAAACTTTCTGTTGGAAAAGGGTGCTGATCTGGAATATGCAATAATTACAGGTGAGGAAAACAAAGGGAGTGTTTTGTATAGTTCACCTGTTAACCTTGGCCTTGCAACATTAAAGTCGATTAAGGCCAAACAAGATAAGATTGCACAGCAGAAAGAAAAGGAGCAAGAGATAGCCAGGGCAAAAGAGATAGAAAAGCAGAAGGCAAAAGAGATGGAAATGCAGAAGGCAAAAGAGATGAAGGAGATAATTAAAGAAGTCGTTAAGGAATCATCTATGCAAAAAACCGATTCTAAAGCCGCTCCTTCCATTCAGTCCGACATAGATAAACCCTCCTTCAGTCCGTCGGAGAGGATAATGAGAGATAACGATCTTGCAGTCATCATCGGCATAGAAGGCTACCAGAGCCTTCCAAAATCCGATTATTCATATGACGATGCAAAACTTGTGGGTGATTATGTAAAGGCATTGGGCTTTAAGCCGAGAAATATAGAACTTCTCTTGGATGAACGTGCGACTAAATCAGCCATTGAAAAGATTATAAAAACGTGGCTTCCAAACAAGGCGAAGCCTGAAAGCAGGGTATTTGTGTATTATTCAGGGCATGGAGCGCCAGAGCCAAAAACAGGTGATGCTTATATTGTGCCGTTTGATGGAGACCCAAACTACCTCTCTGATACAGGTTATCCGCTTAAAAGTCTTTATGACACTCTGGCTAAACTTCAGGTTGCAGAAGTAACAGTTATTCTTGACTCATGCTTTTCAGGCGCTGGCGGAAGGAGCGTTCTTGCAAAAGGGGCAAGGCCTTTGGTGATTATGACAACAAGCACTGCGCTTCCTTCAAACATTGTAGTTCTTTCGGCAACACTAGGAACACAGATAAGCTCGTCATCTCCCGAAAAGGGACACGGCATATTCACATACTATTTCCTCAAGGCATTGAAGGATGGCAAAAAAACCATTGCAGAGATTTATGATTATATAAAGCCACTGGTAGAAGACGAGGCAAAGGCCATCAATGTACAGCAAAGCCCAAGCATAAATCCTGAACCAGAAAAGTTGAAGGGAAGGTTTGAGTTGAGGAAGTAAAGAGTTAGAGAGTTGTATCAAGATTGACATAATATGATGCATGATGTAAGATGTAATCGGAGGTGGAAATATGGAAACTTCAAAACATAGAACACAGATATCTCTTGAAGACTGGCAATATGAGGCGTTGCTTGAGATGTCAAAAAAGACAAAGAAAAGCCTATCGGGCATCATACGCGACTTGATTGCGGAAAAATTGTCAAGACAGGCAGTAAGGGCGGAAAAGGATTCTCTCTGGGGCATAATAGGTCTCGGCGCCGGAGATGGCTCTCCTGTAGCAAGAGAACATGATAAATACCTATATGCGAAAAGGAAGAAAAAGTGAAAAGGCTATTTATTGACACAGGGGCATGGTATGCGGTTGTTGATAAAAAAGACCCTGACCATAGAGTTGCAAAGCATTTTTTAAGAAACAATAAAATCCCTTTCTTGACCACGAATTTCATATTTGATGAAACTATAACCCTTATCAGAAGCAGACTCGGTTGGAGAGTTGCCAGAGATTTCGGAGAAAGGCTTAAACAAAGCGGCTTTGTAAGCATTATTGCAGTAAAGGATGAAGATGAAGAAAGGGCGTGGGAGATTTTTCTGAAATACAGAGATAAAGATTTCAGTTACACTGACTGCACAAGCTTTGCAGTAATGGAGAGGTTAAAGATAGACATGGCTTTTTCGTTTGACAGTCATTTCCAGATAATGAAATTTCAAGTAGTGCCATAGATTTTTAGGAGGTGGGGTTATGAAAATCAAGGGTAATTTAATTTCTTTAGTCAGCGTAATCTTTATCCTGCTTGTGGGTATGGCGATGACAGGGTGTGCGACAACGAACTTTAGGGCAGAGTTCCGAACAGAAGTTGGGGTTATCGGTATATCAAAAAAACTCCCTCTCAAAGCAGCGTTGTACGTTTCAGATACAACAAAGGCATACTCTTTTAATGCACCAATTCCTTTAGGCAACAAGGAATATCATTTTGGAGAACATATAGAAAGAGCATCTTTAACAGCGTTTTTACAGGTATTTGAAGAAATATCAGTTGTTAGAGAGAAGCGTAATCTTGACCAATTTGATATCGTAATAGAACCAGAATTCGTTAAAGAAAAGACACGAGTCAATATTGCTTTTAGTAAAATAGATGTCAGTGTCGGTGTGGATTACCGTGTATCTGACCGTGATGGTGTTGTGTTCTGGCAGAATGTTTTTGTTGGTGATGTGACAACTGGCGGACAAAGAACTGATATAATGAAACAAGGGAAAGCCTTATCTAAAGCTGTGGAGGAGGGAGCACTCCAAATGGGGAGGGATTTCAATAGCGAAACAATAATTAATAGGCTCTATGCAAAACGCACCGCACCCTCTAAGCCCATGCTAGAAGAAAAAATTGAAGCTCTTTCTGCAACTCCCACCGTCAAATCCGACGTTGATGAACTTCCTGTAATAAAGGCAAAGCCCAACAAAAACTCCTATGCCATTGTTATCGGCATCGAGAGCTACCGGCAGAAGCTTCCAAAAGCTGATTATGCGGCGCATGATGCGAAGACAATGACAGAATATCTCACAAAGGTCATGGGCTATCCAGAGGAGAATGTTGTTACACTCACGAACGACTACGCGTCCTTGACGGATTTTATAAAATACTTTGAAAAGTGGCTTCCTAACAACGTTGAAAAAGATAGTTCTGTATTTATCTATTATTCAGGACACGGCGCGCCGAATACAAAGACAGGCGATGCCTATCTTGTGCCCTATGACGGCGATCCATCATTTATTGAACAGACAGGCTATCCCCTGAAGAAACTCTATGAATCGCTGAATAAACTTCAGGCAAAAGAAATTGTTGTAGCCCTTGATTCATGCTTCTCAGGAGCCGGAGGCAAGTCTGTCATAGCAAAAGGAGCAAGGCCGCTCGTAATGAACCTTGAACAGGATATAAAGCTTTCAAAAAATATGATAGTCATGTCCGCCTCATCAGGAGACCAGATAAGCTCGACCTATGACGAGAAGGGACACGGCTTATTCACTTACTTTATGCTCAAGGGCATCAAAAACGAGGATGTCACAAGGCAGGATGGCTCCATTAAAATGGATGACCTGTTTGGCT
>JBAZOX010000127.1:0-7539 GCA_041648535.1 Desulfobacteria bacterium
GCGATATAAACGCTATCTTGATAAGACAGATGGCATGTTGCCACAATCAATTTGGGATGACAAAGAAGTTGGAACAATTGGCAGTTGGTCTTCAGAAGAAATTTTATACCCAACTCAAAAACCAGAAGGTCTTCTCAAAAGAATTATAGAGATATCTTCAAATCCTGGTGATTTGGTCATGGATATTTTTGGCGGTTCCGGCACTACTGTCGCAGTAGCAGAAAAGCTCAACAGACGCTGGATTACTTGCGATTTTGGCAAACACTCCATTTACACTATGCAAAGGCGACTGCTGCATATCGGCGAATCAAAGGCATTGATGGATGAGCAGGACAAGTCTGGCAAAGTAATTGTGAAAAAGGGAAATCCGTATAAAAAAGCGCCCAAAAAGTTTTCTGTGGTATCTTCCGGCGCCTACGACTTTTCTCATGTGATGGATTTGCGCAAGCACAAAGAAATCTATATTATTTTGTGCTGGGGCTTTTTCAACTGGCGCGTGATGAAGAAAAAGCAGGCAAATACAAACTTGCCAATATTTATGCCGTCAAAGACAATAACCCAATAGAAGTCTATCCCATTTGGGACGATCAATTCTTAAAAGAAGTGAAGATTGACGAAACCTACCTGCGTGGCATCATCACTCAATCTGGTGGAAAGCTAAAGGGCGACTATTACATTATCACCCCGGAATCCTGCACCAATGTAGGCGATACCACGCTCAAAAATCAAGACGGAAAGGATATTCATTTCCAAATGCTTACTTTCCCTTACAAAGTGCTGGAAGATGTCTCTCGCAACCTGGCACTTCAGGAACAGCCAAGCTCACAGGCCGATGTGAACACTCTTATTACCTCCACAGCTTATTATTTTAATGAGGATGTTGAGATAGCTGCAACACGCACAAACGACGGTCTCAAGATTACCAGGTTTGAGACGAAAATATTAAACAAGGAAGGCAAGCGGTTTGAAGGCTTTTCCGGGCTCGCGATGCTTTTGGTCGATCTGGATTACGAAGCTGGTAAGCCTTTTGATATGGACAACACCGTGTTTGCCAAAGAGATTGCCGAAGACGGTTCGATGAAAATAGAAGGTCTCACCAAGCGTGTTGGCCTGATCGCCATTGATAAGCATGGCAATGAAAGTAAACCATTGAATCTGGAATAATGATGGCAAAAGCAAAAAGAATCAAAACCGTAGAAAAACTCAATCTCTCCGAGCATACGCTGGATATCAATCTGCGCAAGTGCAGTTACGATAAGTTTCGATTTTCCGATATTGAAGATTACGTGCGCGCGGTCACCGGCGGACGGGAGTATCAATATCAGGCCATCAAACACACGATGATCTATCTGTGGGGTGGTGGATATAAAAATGTAGCTGCACTGGCCAAAGAAAACTTTTCCCAAAAAATACACATCAATGAGCGGTTTGGCTCCGAAGAAATCATGCTGGGGCATTTGCCTCTTGCCGACTGTCTTTCTGGTGTTGTGCATATGGCAACCGGCACAGGAAAGTCTTATGTCATTTTTGCGGTTGCCTATCTCTCGCTCGTGATGGGTCTTGCCAAGAGGGTGTTGGTTTTAGGACCCTCGTCCACAATTATCGAGGAAGGCCTGCGCGACAAATTCCAGGAATTCATGAATAAACAGGAGTGGAATGATCGCTTGCCCAAAGAATATCAGGGCAAAGCGATTGACCTTCTGACCAATAATGATGCCATTGAGGACGGAAGCATCACCATTGAAAATATTAATGCCATTTATTCTGTTGGCGGCATTCGCGATACATTGTTTAAGGGAACAAAAGAAGTACTGGTACTGGGCGATGAAATTCATCACGCCTATTCGCACCTTAATTTTAATGCGACCCAAAAAGCTCTTGAATTGGATAAAGAGGTAGATGCCGAAAAGGGTAGGGAATCAGAGGATAAAGCCGAACGACTCTGGATGCAGTTTCTGAAAAAGCATAAAGAAATCACAAGACACATCGGTTTTACCGGTACACCATACAACAAAGACGATTATTTTGCTGATGTGATATTTGATTACAACATCCGCACAGCTATCAATGAAAAGTTCATCAAGGATATTAATCCTATAATTAGTACCGAAACAGAAGATGGGGAAATGCAGTGGACGACCGAAAAGCGATTTGCTGTTGTGATGAAAAAGCACCTCGAAATTTCCAAAACATATGCATACAAAAAGAATGGCAAACGACAAGTTAAACCGATCACGGTTTTTTATTGTCCAAATCAAAAAAACGCTCAAACACGCTCCGAAGAATTTATTCGCTTTTTAGCAAAATGGGAGCGTGAAGAAAAGGGTCTGACTGGTTCTGATGTAGTTGTTGAACAATCGGCCCGTTCAAAGGTTATTTGCGTCATCATCAATGTTTCTTCCTCTGAGTATAAAAATGAACTCGATAATATTGAAGAAACGAACCCAAACAATGTCGGAGGTAAGGTTGAATTTATCTTTTCAGTCGGCAAGCTATTAGAGGGCTGGGATGTGGACAATGTTTTTCAGATTGTACCGATGGAGGAGCGCATATTTAATTCCAAGTTGTTAATCTCACAAGTTTTGGGAAGAGGATTGCGCATACCAAGAAAAATATCTTATGCCGATGTTCAAATGACATATCCGTGGCTTACCGTGACAAATCACGAGAAGTTTGCTGACCATATCAGAGAGCTGATGGATGCTGTCACAAACTCTGATATGTACATCACGTCAGAACCATTGAAGTTGATTGATAAAGATAACTGGCGTGGCGAACACCACTTCTCGCTATTTAATCTCAATTATCTTTCCGGAGTAAAGATAGAAGATATTACCGACGAGGGAGAAACCGCCCTTCCGATGCGTGAGCTTCTTTTGACAAAATATGATGTCAATGAAAATGTCACCATTGAACGCCTTAAGGGTGAAGATAAGTATGCCCTCAAGAAAAAAACCGTATCAGTGGACAGTTTGGTGGATGCTCTCTATCGCCGGTTTAAAGGGAGGGAATTTGAGGGGATTCGCTTTGATTTTGGAAATGGCGAACAGACAAGATGTCCAAGTGAAGATGAAATCAGAAATACGATACTGGCCGCAATGGAAAAATCTGAAATCTCTGACAAGGGACTGACTCAAGATAATAAGAAACAGATTGATCTTTATTTTAACCAGTTTTTGCCGCGCGGAAAGAAAAAGCGTGTGTTTGAAAACATTAAAGGGGATATCGTACCGACGAGTACACAAAGGATTGAGCGGGGATCAGTGCGAGTTGGCGAACTGGAACGTGATGCTACCGCCTTTATGAGCGAGTCGTACAAAGAGGAAGTTGATGAAAAGACCAATGCACTGCTTAAACATCTATCCGAGACTCGAAAGCCGAATGATCACCAGGGTTCACAACTGGTATTTAGTTTTGTTGATTCAACTGGTTTGCTGGGCAAACACAGTGAATATGTCCGTCCATTAATTGAAAAAGACGATCGGCCACCATATATCGTAAACCCTTCAGTATTTAAAACACCCCAAAGCACTGTTCTAGTTTCTCATTATCCGGAAAAAGAATTTGTTTTTTTATTGCTGGAGAATTCACAGTATCTGGATGCGTGGGTCAAATCATCTGACAAGGGTTTTTACTCTATTGATTACGAATATTGGAAAGGTGGAAGGGACCGGGTTCGTAGCGGTTTCAATCCCGATTTCTTCATCAAGATTGATTTAGATAAATATATTAATATTCTGAAAAAGAAGGGCGAAGTAAAGAACATAGACGACCTGCGGGAATTGCAGGACAAGGGGTATGAGACACTTGTTCGCGTTGTAGAAATAAAATCCGATGAAGATGATGATGAAGCCACACCAGCGAAGGCCGAGTGGGCAAAGGATCATTTTGAAGCAGTGAACGCAAAACTGCTGGAACCACTTCCGGGAAATTTTGATAAGGAATATAAGCAGGAGATAAAACAATTCTATACATTCGATCTTCTTGCGCCGGAAGGATATGTAAAATGGTTCGAGAATTTGCGCGAGGGGAAAATAGACTATTGAAATTACGGGCCAAATTCTGGGCACTCAACACTTAATTATCAACAAGGGAGATTTGCGATACCATTATTTGACTATGGCGAGAATAGGTCGTGTAGTGGCAATCGAATAAAGTAGTAAAGACAGTTCTCAAATTATCATTCATTTACAACTGCATACAGATGGCATAAAGAACAAAAGGAAATAATGGATAAAATAGGGGGGGCTTGTGACCGAAGAATTTTGGAGAGAGATTGAGAGGAAAATGGCTCTTTCCCAAATTGAGTGGGTAACAGTTTTATGCTAATATATCCTCTGAAGAAATTTCAATACATTTCATAGGAGGAATCATAGTAATGAATCATAGTAATGAATACGATATTTGAAGTAGCCCTGTCAATCAATAAGCCTTGGTAAATTAAAAATATCGAATTTGAACGCCAGGCTTATTTCACCTCGTACGGGTGAGTTCATTCTTCTCCCCTTTAACAAACGAGGCTTAAGGTATGATACAATTCGAATGGGACCCTGCCAAAGCGAAGATGAACTTGAGGAAGCACGGCGTTGCTTTCCGAGAAGCTGCTGCTGTCTTGCGGGACCCCTTGGGTATCACTATCTTTGATCCCGATCATTCCGATGAGGAAGATCGGTTCATCACCTTCGGATTCTCGGCTGCCGGTAGGCTCCTGATGGTCGCTCATACCGAACGTGGCGAGAGGATCCGCATCATAAGTGCACGAGGGCTTACCCGTGCAGAGCGAGAGGCATATGAACAAGAAATCCAAAGACGACAAAAGTGACGATCTTCGTCCTGAATACGATCTCCGTGAACTGCTCAAGGACGGTGTCCAAGGCAAATACGCAGACCGTTTCCAGGAAGGCACCAATTTGGTTCTATTGGACAGTGATGTAGCGGAGGCTTTTCCAAATGATGAGGCCGTAAACGAGGCCCTTCGGTTGGTAATTAAGTTGACGAAGCTGCCAAGGTCCAAAAAGAAGAACAGGCACAAAGGGGCATATTCTCCGACGTAAGGATGCTAAATTCTGGGAAATTCTGGGGACACAAACTTAATTATTAACAAGGGAGATTTGCGATAGCATTATTTGACGATGGATAGAATAGTGCGTCTATTTGCACTGTGGCTATTTCACCCCAATAACACAACGTGGCAATCGAATAAAATAATGGATAAAAAACTCCCCAATCTATTGATTTTACTTGGCCGGCGATGGGGAGTCGAACCCACGGCCTTTGATTCCGGAGCCTCATTACAGGTATAAAACAGACTAAACTAATCTATAAACCAAAGGATACAAGTGCAAGAAAGATAATGAAAAGGACTGCTACGGAAAATAACAGACCCCACAGAAAGGACAGGATGCCTTGATATTTTTCCCGCACGGTTGCTTTCAGGTAGATAAACTCGATTATCCTGTCACGCAAGCGCGCCATTAATCTGCTTTCTTCCTCACGCAGGGATGCTTTCATTTGATAATAAATCGATTCTGTTAACTGAAAGTTTTCAATTCTCAATTCATCTATTGCTAATGGAGTGGAAGAGAAGGGTTGTTTGTCGGCGGCAAAACAGGTGCCGGTGGTGCGGGCGCAAGATCAAATCCTCCGTGATTCTGGCAGTATGCGGTTGGCTCGGTCCCCTCGATATAGAATTCTTCCTGTTTTTTTGGACAGTCTGGAGCAGCCAGATCGCCCGTCACTGGATTGATCTGGACGGATATGACCGAATCGGGCTTCGGAAAATCGACGGCCGGTTTGTCGACCAGGGCCGAGCGTGTGAACTTTTCCCAGATGGGTGCGCAGATCACTCCGCCGGTGAAACCTTTCCCCATGGGTGTGGGTTTGTCGTATCCGGCCCAGACACCGGTGATCAGTTGGGGTGTATAGCCGATGAACCAGGCATCGCAATAATTATCGGTGGTCCCAGTTTTCCCGGCAGACGGGCGTCCCCGGCTGAAACCGTGAAGCGATTTGGCGGTGCCATAGATAAGGACGTCCTTGAGCATCGAGGTCGTAATATAGGCGATGGCCGGTGAAAGGACCTGGTTGACCGCGGCGGGAATCTCCGCCCAGTTATTTCGATACCGATCATGAATACGAATAATGGTCCTAGGCTCGGGCAGCATGCCGCCGTTGGCCAGAGGAGCGTACGCCAGCATCAGGCCGCTCAGGGTGACCTCATCGGTTCCCAAGGCCAGGGATAGGTCGTTCGGTGAGCGCAGGGAGAGCCCAAGAGTTCCGGCAAAATGAACGAAATAGGGTACCCCTATGGCTTCCAACACTTTGACCGTGATGATATTGTCTGAGTAAGCCAGGGCCTGCCGGAGAGGCAGATTCCCGTAATGTACATTCCCATAGTTCCGGGGCTTCCAGGTCTGATGCTCGCTTCGGAGGTAGGCGACCGGGTCGTCATTCCAGATGCTGCTGACGGTGATTCCTTTTTCCAGTGCAGCGGCATAAATTAGAGGTTTAATGGTTGAACCGGGCTGTCGCTTGGCAAAAAAGGCGCGGTTATAGGTACTCCGCTTGAAATCGATCCCACCTGCCACTGCCAAAACATCTCCGGTAAGAGGGTCTAAGGATAACAGTGCGCCCTGAAGTTGGGGGGAAATCCTTCCAATGCTATCATGCAGGACCCTCTCGGCGAGCCTCTGTAGGTTCAAATCCATTGCCGTTATAACGTCTAGTCCCCCCTGTTCAATGATTTCCGATCCATACCGCTCGATTAATTTACTGCGGATATGGGATAGGTAATATGGGGCTCCCCCGGGTTGAATAACGGCTATGTTTTGGAGCCGAATCTTTTTTTCCTGGCTGCGGGTTATCATCTTTAGTTCCGCCATTCGCTTGAGGACAAGGTTCTTCCTATTGCGGGTAACTTCAGGTTTTCCCAGTGGGTTATAACGATTTGGAGCTTTGGGAACCCCGGCCAGCAGGGCACACTCGCTTTCAGTCAAATCTTGAGGGTTCTTGTCGAAATAAAGACGGGCTGCCTGGATGATGCCCCATGCCCCATTTCCAAAGTAGACTTCGTTGAAATACATTTCCAGAATCTGCTTTTTAGTGTATTTGCTTTCATATTCGAGGGCTAGAAAACCTTCCTTGATCTTTCGTTGAAAGGTTTTTTTACCGGAAAAATATTTGTTCTTGATCAACTGCTGTGTGATGGTTGATCCCCCCTCGGACATCTTCCATTTGGTTACGTCCTTGACCACAGCGCGGGTTACGCCGCGCACGTCGATTCCACTGTGTTCATAAAAACGGGAGTCTTCTATGGCTACCAGGGCATTTTGAAGAAAGATAGGAATTTGTTTGATAGGTGCCCAATATCTTTTTTCAGGTAGGATCCGGCCCACGAAACGCGACTGGTTGTCAAAAACCCTAATGGAAATATAGCCGGGCGTAAAGATAGGGTATGCAACCATTTTTTCCTGGGCATGAACCGTCGTGTAGGGGAATAAGAAAAGGAGAAGTCCCATGGTGGTGACCCGTATTATAGCA
>JBAZOX010000128.1:0-7495 GCA_041648535.1 Desulfobacteria bacterium
GAAAATTTACCATTTTGGGCGCAGAAACTTTCTATACTTTTTCCCCTTACTCACCTTGTCAATCTCACCCGATCCTTCAGTTTTGGGATTATAAGTACCAGGCTGCTGTGGGATGTTGCCTATCTCCTCGTCTTTTGTCTCATATTTTTCCCGCTTGCCATCTTTGTAATGCACCGGCGTTTGATTAAATGATGTTCTTCTCCCAATTCAACCTCTCCTGTATCTGCCTGAAGTTTCTTGAATTCTCCGGCTTTAATATAACCCAAATCATTCCACCCGAATCCTTTACAACCCTTAATCTGATTTCCTCCATCCGGTTAAAGCTACGTATTTTCCAACATCCGGGTTGGCTTTGTAAATCTTTGATGCATTCGCACCTCTATGGCTCTTCGAACTGAATGTGATAGGAGCAAGAAGCCCACCAGTATCATAATCTTTAAGGCCTTCTAGAGCTTTTATCAAAGCGTCTTCATCCAGATTCCTGCCTGCCTTTTTTAACCCTTCAGCAAAAACAAGTACATAGCCCCATCCGTAACTAAATCCTGTACCCCTATAAGGCTTTTCTGTTCCCGGAAAGTATTTCAATGTAACTTTCCTCATGTTTTCTACCCCGGGGCCTTCGCTATACCAGGGAGATATGGGGTGTATTACATAAGCCTGACTTGCAGCGTCACCAATCTCATTCAGACCCTCAGCAAGCATCGCCCCCCAGCTATTAAACACCGGTATCTTTAACCCAAACTTCTTCAATTCTCTTACTAATGTAACTGCTGTTGGGGTAATCGTCCCGATATGCATTATGCAATTAACTCCATTCTTCTTCAGGCTCATCACCTGCGAGCTGGCATCAACTGCACCTGCCATTAGTATCTCTTTTGTCACAGGTTCTATATTGTACTCCTTTAACCCAGGCAGAGCAGCTCCCAGATCCACTTTGCCGGCCTCAGTATCCGGATATACTATGCCAATTCGGGGATTCTTCAATTTATAGTCTTTGATTATATAGTTTATAAGAGTTCTTATTTGCCCTTCATAGAGATCACAGACAATAAATATGTATTCTTTATGGGGTTTAACGGCTATTTCACTGAATACCATTGACATAGTAGGCAATTTGTCCTTCTGGAATTTCCCCACCAACGGAGGGAGAAAACTCGCAGAACCAGGGCCGAACAGTGCAAATATCTCATCTTTATAAATCAACTTCTTATACGCAGAAATGGCGGCGGGAATCGAATAGCGATCATCTTCTGCAATAACTTTTAACTTCCTTCCATTAACACCGCCCTGATCATTAATATATCTGACGGAAGTCTTAATCCCAGTAACTATCGGCAATGTAACCATGGCAGCAGGGCCTGTGTGATCACATATAACACCTATCTTTATTAAGTTGTCTGATACGCCCCTTACTTCTTTTGCCTGGCTGCTGTTGGCATTAGTAAAAAAGATAATTGCCAACAATAGAATTACTAGAAACAAACTGTTTTTCACCTTCATTATCAATCCCCTTTCTGCTAAAAAATTTGGTTCATCTCGATCTTTTGCTCATTCCGATAGTTTTCTCCATCCTGTTATTGGAACAAACCTTCCTTTTTCTAAGTCTGCCTTTACAAAACTAGTATATTCAGCTCCCTTATGGCTTTTGGAGCTAAAGCCAACCGGTCCGCTCATACCTCCCGTATCGAAGTCCTTTATCGATTCAAGGGCAGCCACAAAGGTTTCTCCATTCAAGTTTTTTCCTGCTCTCTTCATGCCCTCAGCGCCGATCATTGCAGCTACCCAACCCCAGGAGTAATGCCTGTTGGGTTCTCCCGCATCTGGCTGGTACTTTAGTGTTATCTCTTTCATTTTTCTAATCCCCGGAGTATCATCATACCAAGACATGAATGCCCATACACCGATGATACCTTTAGCAGCAGTTTTTGCCATTGGTATCACTACATCAGGACAAGAAGCGTCTCCAGCCAAAAAGGTTGGAGAGTATCCCAGTTTTTTTGAAGAATTATAGACGGCTATTGACGCTGGAGCACCATGGAGTGTGATGACATAATTCGCCTTTGCTTTTCTTAAGTTCATTGCTTCAGTATTGGCATCTATGAGGGTCGTCGGGAGGAGTTCGATATCCAGAAGTTTCAATCCATATCGCTCAAGGCGTTCTTTTGAAGCCTCTATTGCTCTTTTCCCCCATACCGTATCTCCTGTCGCTATGGCAAACCGTGCATCTTTTTCCTTCAGGTCTTTCATGACATAATCAATCAACATCATCGCCTGATCTCCATAATCTATGTTATGAGTGAAAACGTACCTCCTGAAAGGGATTGTCATGTTTAGCATACCACTGTATGTAATTGTCGGGAGCTTGTTCTTTTCGATTTGAGAGAGGAGGGCGGTCGTCTGAGGACTGGCTAACCCTATTTCAGCCAATATTTTATCCTTAAAGACCAATTTCTTGAATGCAGCAACAGCCATTGGTATCGAATACCTGTCGTCTTCAACGAGAACCTTCACCTTCCTGCCATTGATTCCCCCTTTATCATTGATATACTTGAAGTAATTCCTGACTCCTATTGCATAGGGGGTAAGATTGTCAGCAACTGGCCCTGTCATGTCCATTATTGTTCCTATCCTGATGGTATCATCGCTAACACCCCTGACTTCTTCTGCCTGGCTGTCAAGATTATCAAGGGACACGATACTTACTAATAACATAATTACCAAAATCAACTTCATACCCATCTTCATCTTCAATCTCCTTTTTGGTAAAATATTTAATTTTGAGATACAATTTACCATAACCTAAATTCCAAATAAATCAAGAAAAAATATGTAAATGGAGACACACCGCATTTAGAAAGGCAATAGGGGATAACTGAATGGCGTCGATGCAATAATGGCAACACCTCTATCACTGGAAGAGATTATTATAGGAGAAATTATATGGGGGGCTACTAAATCCATCATTGCCAAATTGATTATGTTGGGAGTTGTCAACCTGTTCGGCCTAATTACATATAAGGTATTTCTTGATCATCTACGCAATATCCTGTGTTCTTTTTTGAGGAGGTTTGGCATAAAAGGCAATAGCCGCCGCAGCAGCGTAGGATATGGCAGCCAGTATGAAGGCTATATGATAGCTACCTGTCTTGTCAAACATATAACCGGCAAATAATGGTCCGCACAAGCCGCCAATTGCATACGCGGTAGCCAGAAATCCCATGAGCTCTCCAAGGGAGAGTGTCCCAAAAAACTCTCCCATGAGAGCTGGAAGGAGAGGCACCCTTCCCCCATAGAAGAATCCAAATAGGATACTGAATACATAAAGCATCCAAACATTTCTGGTTAACAGAAGCCAGACCAAGGTTAAAGCACACACACTACAGGAAAAAAATAGGCCATTACTAAATCCTATTTTATCAGAAGTTGCCCCCAGGACTATCCTCCCCATTATGCTGAAAAGGCCAACAAGCCCTAATGCGCTTGCTGCGGTAATCGATGAAATCCCTCTATCAGTAGCAAAAGGTACTATGTGAACCATCACCATCGTTAAAGAAAAACAAGAAAAGAAATGGATGAGGTATGCCTGCCAGAAAGACTTTGTTTTAATAGCCTCTTTACTGCTCCATCCTTTCTTCTCTGCCGATTCAGCTAGAACCTGAACTGGTTCGTTTGATACCAATACGCTGTACGTATTGTCCGGAGGTTTGACCTCTGCTCCATAAGGCTTAAGCCCAATTTTGGCCGGATTATCAACTAGAACAAACGCAACTATCATAAGCAAAAGCCAAATAGCGCATCCTATAATCAATAGAGTAAATCTCCAATCGTATCTATTGATAAGATAATCGGCAACAGGCGATAAAAGCATAGACCCTAATCCTATGCCAGAAAAACCTATACCCAGTGCTAGGCCCCTATTCTTTTCAAACCAGTTTGTTATCGTTACAGTAGGCAGTGTCCAGATCACACCCGTTCCTATACTAGCCAATACACCGTAATAGATATACACATCCCATATATTTCGGCTGTGTGCGCTTAGAATCATGCCTATTCCTACGAAAGAAGCGCTAAGCACTAGAACCAATCTAGAGCCAAACCTATCTATTATTCTGCCCATTATAATAGATGAGATAGCATACACAACGGTGTGGAGCGAAAAGATTCCAGAGGTTAATGCCCTGCTCCAACCAAACTCATTCTGTAAGGGTTTGAAAAAAACGCTGAAAGAATAAAAAACACCATACGTCATCGCTATAAAGAAGGCGCAGATAAGCATTATCCAGCCATAAAAGAATTTTGGATTATCTGCATTATTGACAACAGAGGATGTCCCCTTTATTGTTGATAGCATGAAAAAATTGTGTACCTCCATGTTGGATGGTTCGATTATTATTTACAGACATAGAAGAATTGCCACAGTAAAACCGAGACAGGGTGATGCTTACAACCCTTCCTTAAACAGCCCCCTGGCCTCCCCTACTGTAAATATAGAGCCTGTTACACAGACCATGTCCTCTCTTTCAGCAAGAGAAATAGCAAGGGATACGGCTTCTTTGACATCACCGACTATTTCAGCCTCTTTATGGTGTTTTTTAACCTCTTCATAGAGGATCTGGGGAGAGGCTGATCTATCCATCTTGGGTTCGGTAAGCACTATCTTGTCCGCCAAAGGAGCCAATTTTGAGATTATAGACCTGAAATCCTTGTCCATCATTATCCCTAATACCAGAAATAACCTGTTAAAGGAAAAAGTCCCATTGGATATTGCATCCCTGAGGGTCTTTATCCCAGCAGGGTTATGGGCACAATCCAAAACAACCAGGGGGTCTCTCCTAACAACCTCCAGCCTTCCAGGCCAGTAAGTCTTTTCCAATCCCTCATAAATAGCTTTGTCTTCTATCTCATAACCCTTTTCCTTCAGTACCTCAATAGCCCCCAAGGCAATAACGGCATTCGTAATCTGATGTCTTCCCAATAGGTTCAATCTTAAGTCTGAATACTTGTTCTTCATTCCATAGTAATCAACTCTCCCATCGGCCATCCTTCTTCCTTTAATATCCCTGCCGACTCTGTAGAGAGCAGCCCCATCCTGCAGGCATCTTTCGTGAATGGAGGCAAAAACAGAGGGCTGAGTCACTCCGGTAATTACAATGCCACCCTTCTTAATAATCCCTGCCTTTTCGAAGGCAATCTCATGAATCGTTTTTCCAAGGTAATACTGATGATCCATAGATACATTGGTAATAACAGAGACCAGAGGGTCAACCACGTTGGTAGAGTCAAATCTTCCACCCATCCCCACTTCTAGAACAGCAAAATCAACACCCTGTTCCAGGAAGTACAACATCGCTATGGCTGTGGTAAATTCAAAGAAGGTGATATCACGGGCAAGCTCAGTACCCTCAATCTTCTGATAAATAAAGTCCGTTAGTTCAGCAACTCTGCTTTCAGATATCTCATGATTGTTTATCTTGATTCTTTCGGTAAAGTTCACTAAATGGGGAGAGGTGTAAAGACCCACCTTGTACCCGGCTTTATCCAAAATAGAAGAAACCATAGCAGCAACTGAACCCTTGCCATTGGTTCCCCCCACATGAATACTCTTTAATCCTCTCTGAGGATTATTTAAGAGGTCTAACAGACGGGATATGTTTGCAAGCCCAAGCTTTATCCCTGATGCCTGAAGGCTATAGAGGTATTCTATGGACTTGTTGTAGGATTGAAACATAACTTAAAAAGGATTCGAGGGTTTAAGCATTCAAGGGTTTAGGTAGCTCTTATCCGCACGGTAAAGCTGTGATGAACTCAAGCACTTTCGGCGCGTCCTGCTCTTCCAGCGTCACTACGTACCGTTCCCAGTCACTGTCTTTTAGTTTCAGTGGAAGACACAACTTCTCCCTGCGTTGCATATGCCGCGATGAGGGAGCTTTCGCTTTGCAGCTCTCCGGAAGACAAGGTGATAACATCCAGGGGGATCATGTATTTCCTGATTGTCTGTACCTCCGCGTTTTTTGTCATTTCTATGCGCTCGAAGATATCCTTATCTTCAAAGTCCTCGGATATAATCGCTACATCGATGTCACTTTCTCTTGTCGCCGTAGCTCCGGCATATGAACCGAAAAGAATCATCTTGTCCACATTCAGGCCGTCAGCCCTCAACATGCTTTCCATGAAAAGGATAGCTTCTAAAACTGTGTTTTTATCCATTTCAGCACCTTCCTGCTTTGTTCAAGAATTTCAAATGATTTCTCTTTATTCAAGACCGTCTGGGTCTTCCTAAGGTCTTCAGGATAGCGGGTGGGGATGCTCAATCTGTTTAAGTATATTATATAGTCGTCCAGATTTTCCGGAAGACTTATCCCCGTTTTTTCAGCAAGATATATTAAGTTATGTACTTTCGGCGGCAATTCGGTCAAGCGTTTTTGATAAAGTCCTTTCAATGCCTTTTCAATCGAAAGGTGACACATGAATACAGTATATATGTAACGACCCTTTTCAAACATCGCACCAGCCGTTTCCATGTCATAGTCTGCCTGAAGAAGCCATTCATCGGGTAGCTTTGTCATGTGTTGTTCTCCTTTTCAATGATTTTGCAATATCCTCTCGTTCATCTCAACGGGGAAAGCGGCCATTTTACTGAATTTGAATAGTTACTGTACTCTTAATTGCCCTCATGTTTAAGGCCTTAAAAACTAGTTTTTAGAAAGGTTCCCCTTCTGTGTTATCAACCAAGTAGAACTTCTTTCCGGTCAATATGCTATTGTAGATTGCCTTAAGTTCTATGCTTATTGGCGTCTGTGATTTCATACGCTCAAGGATGCGAGACCCGATATTCGATGCCCCGCCGATAGAATCGAGAAATTCCTGACTCACATTTGAAAAACGTCCTTTGGTAGAATCCGAGCCGGATATCCCGAATGAATATGCAATTGAATCGATATCATTGTCGTTTTCTAAAAGAGGTAAAATTAAATCGGTAGCCAACTTTTTGTTTAACTTCGGCAGGAGAAAAATTATACCTCTTTTGCCGCTTAGTTTAAAAAATGATCTTGTTTTAAATGCGCTTGATACCGAATCAAGCCACTGCGACGTCAATAGGTTCAATTCTTCCGCAGAGCAGAGCCATGATTCTTCTGGTTCTTTTTTTTGCTTTGTCAAGCGGCCTTGCTGTCGGAGACAAAACTCCAAGCATTCCGTAGCCATTGTCAGATATTTGGGATTAGAGATTAAATTTGATAAATATGAATAGATGCCTTCTTTGGGTATCTTTTCCAACAGCCTTCGGATAACCCACCAAATCTGCCTGATCGCTCCTATACTAGACATCCAGATATCTTTTCTTTCAAGCTTTTCAATTTCCTCAGTATCCGCAAGTTCCGCAATAACGAACATGAAATCGAGGGGGTCTGCAACTTCTTGATCCCCCATTACGACGCCAATCAGTTCAACAAAACGTTCTACTTTCTGAGATGTAAGGATTTCTTTGGTAAGTTCA
>JBAZOX010000129.1:0-7406 GCA_041648535.1 Desulfobacteria bacterium
AAGTACCCTCTGTCTATGCCGGTTCTAACTCAGATTTCCAGTGCTGTTGTTCAGGAAACATACGTTTCTAAAGGATATCAGACCTTAATAGGGTACGCCTGTCTGGATATAAAGCCTTTTATCCTGATCTTCATTAAGAAACCAGGGGAGATTATGAAGACATGGTTTGCCTTAAAGAGCGAGTTGTTCTGGGTACTTTTTTTTAGTTGTATCTTAATCATTGGGGCTACTTACGGAATAGTAAAAACCCTTGTAAGACACATCCAGGAATCCGATGAACGTAGGGGAACCGCCCTTCGTGAGGCGCAATACGCCAATAAGCTGGCGTCTGTTGGAAGATTGGCTGCGGGCGTTTCTCACGAGATCAATAATCCCCTGGCTATAATTAATGAAAAGGCTGGTTTAATGAAGGACATTATTGAACGCAATGAGGAGTTTCCGGAAAGAGAGAAGTTTCTTAAATTGATAGGCTCTATTCATGGCTCTGTGGAACGCTCCAAGGTAGTTACCCATCGACTCTTAAGCTTTGCTAAGAGAATGGATGTGGCTTTAGAAAACATTGATCTGGCAGATCTCCTCAAAGAGGTTATTGGATTTCTTGAAAGAGAAGCCTTCCACAGGAATATAGACTTGAGATTAAATTTTGATCCAAAACTTCCTAGAATAATAAGCGATAAGGGACAGCTTCAACAGGTCTTTCTCAATATAATTACTAACGCGTTTGAGGCTGTGGAAAATGGTGGAATGGTTCATATCATAACCTCTATTAAGGATGAGAGCTACGTGCAGGTTATTGTTCAAGATAACGGTCAAGGTATTCCCGAGAAATACCTTCCCCACATCTTTGAACCCTTTTTTACCACAAAGAAGAAATACGGAACAGGTCTGGGGTTGTCTATAACATATGGAATTGTACAGAAGCTTGGGGGGGACCTTACCGTGCAAAGTAAGGAGGGAGATGGTACTACCTTTACTGTAATTATCCCGACAAAGAGTAAACCATATTTGGAAGAGGGTAACCATGTCTAATCTAAGGGTACTGCTTGTTGACGACGAAGAGGAGTTTGTAACTACACTGTCGGAGAGACTGAGTTTAAGAGGCATTGAAACGGAAGTAGCTTACAACGGTGAAAATGCCCTGGCTAAAATGAATCAAAGAACTCCGGATATTGTTATTCTAGATGTCATGATGCCGGGATTAAGCGGACTCGATGTTCTCAGACAGATTAAGGAAACATTACCTGATATTCCAGTGATTCTGCTCACAGGGCGTGGCTCCACCAGAGAAGGAATCGATGGCATGAAACAGGGTGCTTTTGATTACTTGATGAAGCCTGTTGATATCGAAGATTTAATAAAGAAGATGAATGAAGCTATGAAAAGCAGGTAATATTAAGTAGGACGAATAGTCTCTATTATGAAAAGAACAGACGATCAGCTTCTTAAAATTAAAGAAATTGCTTTTATTGGTAAGGTAACCTACAGCCTTTCTCATGAGATTAAAAATATACTGGCTACTATCAATGAGTCCTCGGGGCTGATGGGTGACCTTCTGATAAAAGGAGGCCAAGGGAAAATTCTCGATCTTACCAGACTGGCTCAGCTCAATATAAATATGCAGGAACAGGTCAAAAGGGGCGTAGATATAGTCAAGCGCTTAAATCGATTTGCCCATAGTATGGACGAGGAGGCGTCTTATTCTGACCTCAATGATATTATTCTTCTAACAGTAGATATTGCAAAAAGATTGGCTAGATTGAAAGGGGTAGGTTTGGAAACTATACCTACAAATAACCCAATAATAAATATACACGATGATCCATTCAAAATAGAACAGATACTCTTTGGTTGTATAGAATACTTGCTGGATTTGCCGGCGAAGAAAACCCTAATTTCCATAACCGCTAGACAGAATAAGGATGATACTTCCATAATCATCTCAGATGATTCCTCAAGAGTAAGCCCCTCTTGCGGGGATAATGGGATAGAGAAGACGAGCGATTTACAGATGACATTCCTAAATATATTGATGAACGAAATCGGAGGTTCTGTAAATTTTATTCAATCACAATCCGGCAACACAATCACATTGTCCCTCCCCCTTAAACCACCTTGAAAGGACCGCCTGTCCTTTCAACCCGCCTTTGTCTCATATAGTATCATATTGATACATCAATATGCTGCCATAAGTGTCTCGTATTATATCATAATGATACACTACCTGTCTATAATTTCGCTAACTCTTTGATTGTTGGTATTTTTTTGTTATGGCATGCATTTTGCTCTTTATTAAAGACAAACGGCAGCGACAAAAACCAAAACAAAGGGAGGTCAATCATGAGAAATATTAAAGGAAGAATTGAAGATTGGTTTGCCGCAGTGGCCTTTGCCGAAGCCGGTGAAGGAGAAACAGCACTGGAGATTGCAGGCATACAGAGGAGACCTCAAAAAAAACTATCTTTTGACAATTTGATGGCGGCCATTACGTTTGCTGAGGCTGGAGTGCATGAGTATGCATTAGAGTTTGCGGGGAAAACCGCGCACAAAAAGGGTAGCAAACCCCTATCCATCGTCCTCCCTGGAGTGAAGATATGGTATGGCACTGCTACTGTGACCTGCTAATCTGTCAAGGATATGTCCAAAGTCGCACATATACCTAATTGTTTTATCAGTAATGCCTATTTTGCCCCTATGGGAGAAGTGGTGAATTGAAGATTATGCTGGTAGGCAACAACACCACGTTTATGGAGAACCTTTCTGAAAAGATCAAAGAGGGTGGTTTAAAGGTGTTTACCTCAAGTAGTGCAAATGAAGCCGTTAACACATTAATAAAGAAGAAGATTGATGTTGTTATACTCAACATGAAAGAACTTCAAATGAGTGGGATTGATATACTGTCTCGCATCAAGAAGGTCCGTCCCTTAACAGAGGTGGTTATGCTCACAACCCCCTCCATTATTCATTTGTCTATAGAGGGTATGAAGCTCGGTGCATTCGACGACCTCCTTTTACCTCCAGATATAGGTGACCTTCAAAGAATGATCATAGAAGCAGGCATAAGGAAGAAAGAGAAAGAAGCTGAGGAGAAGAAGAAAAAGAAAAGAAGGTCTATCATTGATACCCTTGATGATATCGCGGTATCGGCCACTTACGCCGAGGCAGGACAATTTGAAACCGCCATGGAAATCTTGAAAAAAGGAGAAATAAAATGAAGAGAAAAATGAAGGTACTTCTGGTAGATGATGAAGAAGAATTTGTTAAGGCCCTCGCTGAAAGACTTGAAATGAGAGATCTTAGTTCAGACACTGTTTATGACGGAGAAGGGGCTTTGAGTTATGTTGAAAATCAGGAGCCTGATGTTATGGTTCTTGACCTTAAGATGCCCGGTATTGATGGTATGGATGTCCTTAGAAAAGTGAAAAAGGCATATCCCGACATCGAGGTCATAATGCTGACAGGGCACGGAACCAAGAAGGATGAAGAAGAGGCCAGAAGGCTGGGAATATTTGATTATATGGAGAAGCCCGTTGATATTGATAGTCTGGTAAAGAGAATGAAAGACGCCTTCAGAAGAAAACTCGACAAGTATACCGCTGCTGCAACCTTTGCAGAGGCAGGGGAGGTCGATGAGGCCAAAAAGATATATGACGAAAAATAACGGTTTAATTGGTATTATCTTCGGAGGAGTATGCAACAGTGCATGAGGATAGTTTAACCCCTGTTATAGCGGTAGGGTGGATGGGAGCAGTAGCAGCTGCTAGTCGAGATGGCACCACTAAACACGACCCTGAACTTGCCAAACTACCGGTAAGATTTCAATTTTACTTTTCAGACTTATACGATTCAATTAAAAGGTAAAAAGCCTATGAAGTCAAGGGTGTTATTAGTGGACGATGAGGAAAGTTTTGTAGATACGCTGGCTGAGCGATTGAGGAATCGAGATTTTGATGTCGCTACGGCTCTGAGAGGGGAAGAGGCACTGGAAAAGATCAAGGAATACAACTTCGATGTTGCTATTATCGATGCTTTGATGCCTGGTCTTGGTGGTATCGAAACCCTTAAAGAAGTCAAGAGACTGAAACCCCTTACAGAGGTAATAATGCTTACCGGTCATGCAACAGTTGAAACTGCCATAGAGGGCATGAAGCTAGGTGCGTATGATTACTTGATGAAGCCCTGCGAAATAGATACGCTGGTGGAGAAGATAAAGAAGGCTTACGCACGAAAGGCAGAACACGAAGAGAATATAGAAAAGGCTAAGATGCAGGTGCAGGTTATCGAGGTTGGGAAACTTGCATCTATGGGGGAACTGGCGGCAGGTGTAGCCCATGAGGTGAACAACCCTGTGGCTATTATGATGGAAGAGGCTGGCTGGATAGAAGATCTACTGGAAGAAGAGTCTCAGAAGGGTGAGAACCTTGATGAGATTAAACGTGCTTTGAAACAGATAAAGGCACAGGGGGAACGGTGCAAGCAGATTACACACAAATTATTGAGCTTCGCACGCAAAACCCATTCACAGCTCTCTGATCTCCAGTTGAATGAGTTGATAGAAGAAGTTGTCGGACTTTCTCAAAGGACCGCAAGATATAGCAACGTAAGAATTGAGACTGAACTTGATTCTAACATTCCGCCTATAACTGCATCTCCCTCAGAGGTTCAGCAGGTTCTTCTCAATCTGATAAACAACGCTATCGATGCCGTCGGGAAGGACGGTGGGAAAATCAAAGTGAGTACACGTATGGACAATGACGATGTTGTTATCGATGTTTCTGATACAGGATGTGGAATTCCGGAGTCTCATATCCAGAGGATTTTCGATCCCTTCTTTACAACGAAACCGGTGGGGCATGGAACCGGACTCGGATTGTCCATATGTTACGGGATTGTTGACAGGATGGGTGGGAAAATTGCTGTCAGAAGCTCAGTAGAAAAAGGTACAACATTTTCTGTTCGTCTTCCTATCCAACCCAATGATAAAGAGATTAATGACATACAAAGATGATTAAAAAAGAGACAGATCAAATAGAATGTATCAAACTCCTCTTAGTGGACGACGAAGAGGGTTACATCAATGTCTTATCGAAGAGATTAGCGAGGAGGAATATTTGCGTAACCTCTGCCT
Source organism: Desulfobacteria bacterium (assembly GCA_041648535.1). Classification (GTDB taxonomy): domain Bacteria; phylum Desulfobacterota; class UBA8473; order UBA8473; family UBA8473; genus UBA8473. The sequence goes on from JBAZOX010000129.1 coordinate 5,126, forward strand.
TGAAAGTCTCAGACGCCATCCATATCCTCAGGGATAACGACTTTAATGTGGCTATTCTGGATCTGAAAATGGAAGACATGGATGGTATTGAAGCCCTCAAGATATTCAAAAGACTGTGTCCACCAATTGAGGTTATCATGCTTACGGGCCACGGTTCCGAGCAGGCCGCCAGGGATGGTCTATCCCTTGGGGCATTTGCCTATCTTACCAAACCCTGCGATCTAGATGATCTTCTCAATAAGATCAGACAGGCAGCCAGAAGAAAAGGAGGTGGCACGGGTGGATGAATTCAGCGTCCTTCTGGTAGATGACGAAAAAGAATTTTTAGAGACCTTAATTAAAAGATTGAGAAAGCGAAAGTTAAAGGTAACAGGGGTTACCAGCGGTGAAGATGCCCTCAGAATCCTGAAAGAAACGCCGCCGGATGTGGTGGTGCTGGATGTTAGGATGGAGGGTATGGATGGCATACAGACGTTGCGGGAAATCAAGAAGGTAAGTCCCCTCGTAGAGGTGATTATGCTTACAGGACATGCAAATCTGGAAGTCGCTGTTGAGGGAATGGAAGTAGGAGCATTTGATTATCTGATGAAACCAATGGATATTGATGAATTGTTATATAAACTTGAAGATGCCTATAAGAGAAAAACAATTCAGGAGCAAAAGATAAAACACCTGGAAGAGGAAAAGAAATTGGAAGGGGTTTGAGATGAAAAGACGACTATATGCAAACCTCAGGAGGAAGATCATCTTCATCACCCTGACAGTTGCTTTTATACCCCTCATCTTTCTCAGTGTGATTATTTATTACCAGTTTGCCCAGGTATTCAGGAATAAAATTGAGGAACAGATTGAATACCGTGCCAGGACACAGGGTAACGCGATAGAACTTTTCTTAAAGGAACGCACCGCCATTCTACTTGCCATGGCAGACACATATACTTTTGATTATCTGGCAGGTAAGGACAATCTGGAAAAGGTCTTTCGGATAATGAATCATCGAGTCGGCGGTTTCATTGATCTTGGCTTGATTGACAGCGCCGGACGGCATGTAGCCTACGTGGGCCCTTACAACCTTCTTGGTCTGAACTATTATTTGCAACCGTGGTTCGGTGAGGTTGAAAGCAAGGGCGTTTACGTCAGTGATGTCTTTATGGGTTACAGGCGGCTGCCTCATTTTATCGTCGCTGTCCGACGTCAGGAGAGCAACAGAAGTTGGATACTGAGGGCAACAATAGACTCTGATGTTTTTGAGGGTCTTGTCCGGGCAGCACAGGTGGGAAAAACAGGGGACGCCTTTATTATCAACAGAGAGGGCATCTATCAAACGCGCCTGCGTTTTAATGGTGAGATTCTTTCTAAATCAAATCTTAATCCCACTACCTTTGGAGAGGGAACTACGGTCTTAGAAAAGGTGAACAGAGAAGGGAGAAAGGTCCTCTATGCCGGAAGGTGGTTGAAAAAAAACAACTGGCTTTTGGTGATCAGCCAGGATGCGTCGGAGGAGATGACAAAACTGTTTAAAACGAAAAGGATGGAGATTATTATCGTTGTCTCCGGTTGTTTACTGATCATCCTGACGACTATCTTTACCACCCGTCTAACCGTCAGTCACCTGGAAATGGCTGACCGGAAGATGAACGAATTGAACGCACAACTCGTTCATGCAGACAAGCTGGCAGCCCTCGGCAAGATGGCGGCCGGCGTTGCCCATGAAATCAACAATCCCCTTGCCGTTATTGCCGAAAAAACCGGATGGATGGAGGATCTCCTGACAGAGGAGGAGTTTAAGAAGAGCCAGAACTTTGAGGAGTATAAAAAATCACTCAGGAAGATAGAGGAACACGTGGAGAGGGCGAGAAAGGTAACCCATGGGATGCTTGGATTTGCCCGGAGGATGGAGCCTCATCTGGAGGATGTGGACATAAACGAAATCCTGAATGAGACGGTAACCTTTCTGGAGAGTTATGCCCGGACAAATAACATTGCGATAGAGAAAGAGCTGGGAACCGATCTGCCCATCATTGCCAGTGACCACGCCCAGCTCCAGCAGGTGTTTCTGAACCTGATAACCAATGCCATTGACGAGATAGGCAAGGATGGAATGGTTTGCGTAAGCAGCCGTAGGATCAATTCCGACATAGCCGTCAGCGTGAGAGACAATGGACAGGGTATTCCCAAAGAGTACCAGGCAAGGGTTTTTGAACCCTTTTTCACCACCAAACCGGGAGGCAAGGGAACAGGGCTTGGTTTGTCGATTACTCATAATATCGTCCAGAATATG